>DATCBZ010000208.1:0-2921 GCA_036511555.1 Steroidobacteraceae bacterium | reverse complement strand
CAGGCATTACGGTCCCCGCTAGGTTCCGGACCGCACCGATGCAACCGTCGCGCTCTCTCGTTGAGGGTTCCCTTAGTCGCGGACTCCTGCTATTTGCCTTGCCGATTCTGTGCGGCAATGTGCTGCAGACATTAAACGGTTCGGTTAACACCGTCTGGGTCGGCCAGTTTCTGGGCGAGGCCTCGCTCGCCGCAACCTCGAACGCCAACACGGTCATGTTCCTGCTCTTGGGCGGTGCCTTCGGATTTGCGATGGCGGCCACCATTCTGGTTGGCCAGCACATCGGCGCGGGTAGTCTGCGCGAAGCAAAACGCGTCGTCGGCACGAGCGCGACGTTCTTCGCATTGCTCTCCATCATGATGTCGGTGGCAGGCTGGTTCTTGAGCGCACGGCTCCTCGAAGCGATGAGCACGCCGCAGGATGCCATTCCGCTTGCGACCGCCTACATGCGTGTGATCTTTCTCGCACTGCCCTTCATGTATATGTACGCTTTTGTCATGGCCGTGCTGCGCGGCGCGGGCGACTCGAAGACGCCGTTCTACTTCCTCGTTCTTTCCGTCGCCCTCGATATCGCCTTGAACCCGCTCTTCATTTTCGGTGCAGGTCCGGTGCCGGGTTTCGGCATTGCCGGCTCGGCTTTAGCGACCTTCATCGCGCAGGTTGTAAGCCTGGTCGCACTCATCATATTTCTGTATCGCCGCAATCACGTGCTGTGTCTGCATAAGGATGAGCTGATCCTGTTACGCCCGGATCGCGCGATCGTTGCGACGCTAATTCGCAAGGGCATACCAATGGGCCTGCAGATCTTCGTAATTTCATTGAGTGGCGTGCTCATGATAGCGCTCGTCAATCGCTTCGGAGTCGACACCACGGCAGCATTCGGGGCCTGCTACCAGGTCTGGAACTACATTCAAATGAGCGCCTTTGCCCTGGGAATGGCGGTCTCTGCAGTAGCCGCGCAGAACGTCGGCGCACAACGGTGGTCGCGAGTCGCCGCGACCGCCCGTCTTGGGGTGCTATACAACTTCCTCTTGACGGGATCGCTCATTTTATTGGTCGAGATCTTCAGCCGGCCGTTACTTGCGCTGTTTTTGCCCACCGGATCGTCCGCGCTGCCACTTGCGCGGCACGCCAATCGCATTGTCGCCGCCACATTCGTTTTTTATGGAGTCTCCACAGTGCTGATCGGCGTCGTGCGGGCCACCGGAGCGGTCGTAGCGCCGCTCGTGCTCTTGACGTTGACGTTGCTCGTGATGCGTTTCTCGGTGGCATACGCATTTGTGGGTCGCTCGGGCGTCGATGCAATATGGTGGAGTTTTCCATTAAGCGGTGCGGCCCTGTCCGCCTGCGCGCTCGCCTATTATAAATTCGGCAGTTGGCGCGCAGCGCGCATGGCAGCCGCGTTGCTGCCGCTCTAGAGGACGACCCGAACCAGACTCACGTTCTAAGTGATGACTGGACGCGCGGCGGTGCGCTTGATCGGCAGCGCAGTGAAAGTCGCCTCGTCTCGAATCCCTCCCGACCGCTTGGTTGAGCATTACACGCTCGTGTGCGGCCTGCGCCGGCGGTTGCGCATTCGGGATCTAGCCACGCGGTGTGCTTGGCAAAATCCGCTGTTATTAGGAAGTGCCTAAGTACGGCAACGCCGATATTGACGTCGGATGCTCTCGGGTTGGAATCAACCGAAGCTTCCACATCTGTAGACCTGCTCCCGGCAGTGCAAGCGCGCTGAGGCAAAACACCAGCCGCTCAGTTTCTCCGCCAAGACCGCCGCCACGTTCTGCGCGAACCATACGACCTTCAGTCAGGAAAACCATACGTTTCGCTACTCAGCGCCGATTAGAACATGCGAGCCATTGCCAAGATCGACTGAGCGCGCACGAGCTCGCGAGACTCAAGACGCACTGCAACTGTTTCGACCCCATGCTTGGTGACTAAATGCAAGCGTCGCCCTCGTGGTTCGTGATCACATCTGACCACTGAAATGCTTCTACCTCACTATCGATTCACAAACGCGCGGCATCGAATATCTCTCGAGCAGGGATCGCGTCAACGCATTTGTGAAATAGCCGGCAGCCGACAGCGGAAAGACCGGCAGTGAGATGGTCTGATCTTCAAGCCGTAAACCCAGAGCCTGCAGTGTCACGCCATTGACCAGCTGCGCTTCAAACGCGGCATTGCCGGGATCCCTCACCGGTGACTGCCTGACCCTGATTTAGCTTCAGCTCTTCCGAGCGGGACCTGTCGATGCTCGTCGCTTCGGCCGCAGAGTCAAGACGTGCCGTTACCGGGTAACCGTTGATCCTGGCGGCGATCATCAGCCTGGATCCGCGTGCCAGCGTCAGCGGAAAGCTCTTGTAGTCAGCCGTCGCGGCTGGCGTCAGTGGATTCGGAACCATCATCAGCGCCGCGAGCGTCACAATCGCTGCGACCCTTCCCATGGATATCCCCGTTATGCGCTGGCCGATGAGCAGTGCCAGCAAGGCTGTCCTAGAGCTTCGCGTGGTCGGTCGCTTTCCAAAAACCAAAAGCGAGAAGTGTTGCACCGAACGAGCCCGCCGCAAGATACAGCAGTGATCCGGCGAGAGCCGGAACGGCAACTCCAATGCAGACGCTACCGGTCAATAGCATCACGCATGACTGCACGGATGCGGCCGAGCCGCGCGACGCTGGAAAGAGGTCCAGCATGCGCAGCGCAAGAATAGGCATGATGAGTTGCACGCCGACCGCATCCATGCCGATAAAAACCTGCTGCACGATAATTGCGAGCGGCGCCACGCTCGCGTGCAGGCCTAATACGAGGCCGGAGGCTGCAATCGAGACTGCAAACCCCAGACCGACCTGCCGTCTGCCGGCAACGCGGCCCGCGAGCCGCCCGGAGAGCCACGCGCCCAGCATGAAGCCTGCAATGATGGGTGCAA
>DATCBZ010000207.1:0-11975 GCA_036511555.1 Steroidobacteraceae bacterium | reverse complement strand
TTACGCTGGCGCGCTTCACAGCAGCGCCGGTCACGGGTCCCACCGCGCGCTACTACCAGCACATCACGCGCTTCAGTGCCTCGTTCGCCTTCGCAGTCGACGTTGCAATGCTGACGCTCGGCGGTTATTTGAAGAAGAAGGAGAATCTGTCGGCACGCCTCGGCGATGTGCTCTCGTGCATGTATCTTGCGTCAATGGTACTGAAGCACTATGAGAATCGCGGCAGAAGCAAAGCGGAGCTGCCGATGGTCGAATGGGCGTGCCGCAACCTTCTGTATCATGCCCAGGAGCAGCTGCACGTCTTTCTGCGCAATTTCCCGAGCCGCCTGTTCGCAGGCGTCATGCGCATGCTGGTGTTTCCACGCGGCCTTACGTATTCGGCGCCGAGCGACCGCCTCGCGGGCACTCTTGCTGAGATCGTCATGAACCCGACCGCAGCCCGTGAGGAGTTATGCCGCTTCATCTACAAGGCCGTCGAGCCCAATAATCCGCTCGGGCTCTTGCAGGACGCGCTGCGCCTGACGCCGGCATGCGAGGCCATCGAGAAGCGCATCCGCGTCGAGGGCGTGAAGACCGGCCGCATCGGCGCGCTTGATCAGCCCGGGCAGATTCGCGAAGCGCTCGCTTTGGGCATCATCTCTGAGACCGAAGCGGCAACGCTTGCGGATTACGACAGCAAAGTCATGGACATCATCAATGTCGACGACTTCGCGCCGCACGAGCTCGCGCAGTCCTCGCCATCAGCTGCGCATGTTGCCGAGACGCAAGTTGCCTAAGGAACTTCGAACCCCGAACTACACAGCTGCAAAGGAATTGTCATGCGTCCATCTATATTTGCCGCCTTCGTGCTCGTTGCCTGCGCAAGCTTTGCACAGGAGCGCATGGCCCCACCCGCCGCTGCCGAGGTGTACATCATCAGCCCCAAGGATGGCGCCAAGGTCACGGGGCCAGTGACGGTTCTGTTCGGTCTCAAAGGCATGGGCATAGCCCCGGCGGGCGTCAAATTTGACAATACCGGGCACCACCACCTGCTCGTCGACATGGAAGTGCCGAGCGATCTGTCGGTGCCGATGCCGGCGACCGAGACGCTGCTGCATTTCGGCAAGGGTCAGACCCAAACGACGCTCACTCTCGCGCCCGGCAAACACACGCTGCAGCTCGTGTTCGCTGACTTGAACCACATGGCGCTGAATCCGCCGCTCGCATCGAAACGCATCACGATCACGGTCGCAAAGTAGGATCGATACTCGCTTGAAGCCGCTGCGCGCCGTTCTGCACGTCGACATGGATGCTTTCTACGCCTCCGTCGAGGCGCGCGACAATCCGAGCCTTGCCGGCCAGCCCGTCATAGTAGGTGGCACGGGCAGGCGCAGCGTGGTCGCAGCGGCAAGCTACGCCGTGCGCAAGTTCGGCGTGCATTCGGCGATGCCGATGGCCGCTGCGCTGCGACTGTGTCCGCACGCGGTGTGCATTCCGGTGCGAATGCGCCGCTACCAGGAAGTCTCGGCGCAGATTTTTGAGGTGTTTCGCGAGGTGACGCCACTCGTGCAGGGATTGTCGCTCGATGAAGCTTTTCTCGACGTGACCGCGAGTCAACGCCTGTTCGGCGATCCGGTTGCGATCGCGCAGCGCGTGAAGAGGTGCATCCGCGAGCGCACCGGTCTTTCAGCCTCCGTGGGAGTGGCCACCAATAAGCTCGTGGCCAAGATCTCCTCGGATCTCGCCAAGCCCGACGGCCTGACTGTTGTGGGCGAGGATCGGGTGCGCGACGTTCTCGATCCGCTGTCGGTGCGGCGCCTGCCTGGCCTCGGTCAGAAGACGGGCGCCAAGGTCGAGGCGCTCGGCATCCGCACTTTTGCCGACCTGCGCGTGGCATCGGACGCCGTGCTGTGGCCGCTCTTTGGACGCTACACGCAGCGGATGCGCGAGCGAGCGGCTGGTATTGATGACCGCCCGGTGCGGCCGGATCTTGAGGACAAGTCCCTCAGCGCAGAGGATACGTTTGAGCACGATATCGGTGGCCCCGCCGTACTGCGCGCACATTTGTCGCGCCTGGCGGAGCTGGCCTGCGATCGATTGCGCAAGAAGCAGCTCATGGCCGGCTGCATCGGCGTGAAGATCCGGCGGCATGACTTCACGACGTTCACGCGCCAGCGCGCGGTCGCGCCACCGACCCACGATGGGCGTACCATCGTCAATGTCGCCGCCGAACTGCTCGCGCGCTTCCTGGCCGAGCACGCCGGCACGAAACTTAGGCTTCTGGGCGTGGTCTTGAGTGATCTTAGTCCGGCATCGCAACTGGGGCTGTTCGAGGTTGCGCCGCCGCACACAACGCGGCTTGACGCAGCCCTCGATGACGCCCGGGCGCGCTTTGGTGCGCAAGCTCTGCAACGTGGCAACGCCGTCAAGTAGCATCGCCTCATGTATCTGTCGTTCTTCGGTTTGCTCGAAAAGCCCTTCGCGATCACGCCCGATCCGCGCTATCTGTATTTGAGCGAACGGCACGCGGAGGCACTCGCGCATCTGCTGTACGGTATCAATGACGCCGGCGGCTTCGTGCAGCTGACTGGCGAGGTAGGTACCGGCAAGACCACCATCATTCGCTCGCTGCTGGCGCAGACGCCGAAGAACGCCGAAATCGCGCTCATTCTGAACCCGCGCATGACGGCCCCTGAGTTTCTGCTGACAATCTGTGAGGAACTGGGCATCGGCGTACCCGACTCGGCAACCGAGAGCAGAAAAGATCTGGTTGATATCCTGAACCACTATCTGCTGCGCGCGCACGCCGACGGCCGGCGTATCGTGCTGGTGGTGGATGAGGCGCAGAACCTGGCGCCGGAAGTACTCGAGCAGGTGCGATTGCTCACCAACCTTGAGACCAACACACAGAAGCTGCTGCAGATCATCCTCATCGGTCAGCCTGAATTGCGGGAACTCTTGGGGAGAAATGAGCTGCGGCAACTTGCGCAGCGCGTCACCGGACGCTATCACCTTGATCCGTTGTCAAATACCGAGACTGCGGCCTACGTGCGCCACCGCCTGCGTGTTGCGGGGTCAACGAGCGATATCTTCTCCAACTTCGCACTCGCGGAGCTGTATCACCTCTCGGGCGGCGTGCCGCGTCTCATCAACGTCGTGGCCGATCGCGCGCTCCTGGGTGCCTACACGCAAGACCGCCATCGGGTGACGAGCGCTCTGGTGCGCCATGCGGCCGCCGAAGTGTTTGCCCGGCGTTTTGCGCCGCGCTGGCTGCCATGGCTGGGAGCGGTTGCCGCAGCTTTGGTCCTCATCGCAACTGTTTGGGGCATGTGGCCGCTTATGCCTGTGGGCGTGCGCCACAGTGCGGCCGTCGCGAGCGCCGCACCGAAGGCTGTGGTTGCCAAGGGCGAGAGCAAACCCGTGGCGTCCGCGCCCGCTGCCGCAAGCCCCGCACCAGCGCTGTCTGCGCCGGTGCAAGCGGTGGCGTTACAGGCGCTTCTTACCGGCAATAAAAATGCGACCGGGCAGGATGATGCCTTCACGCAGCTTTTTAACCTGTGGGGGGCGCACTACACTGCCGGCAACACGGACGCCTGCTCGCAGGCCGCGCAGCAGGGCATGGAGTGTCTCGTGCAGCGCGGCTCCTTCGGGCAGCTGCGCATGTACAACCGTCCGGCAATCCTGTTACTGAGCGACGATGCCGGCGCGAAGCATCAGGTCGTGCTCGCCTCCCTCGACGATGAGCATGCGCGTATTGATCTTGCGGGGGTAGCGCATGAGGTGGGAATCGGCGAGCTGTCGCGCTACTGGTTTGGTGACTTTGTGCTGCTGTGGCGTCCGGGTACGCAGAAGGTCAAACCGCTATCGGTGGGCATGCGCGGCGATGAGGTGCGTTGGCTGCGTGAAAGTCTTGAGCATGTGCAGGGCGTCACCGCCGGACAGCCCGTGAGCGATGTATTTGATGCTGAGCTGTCGCAGCTGGTAATGGATTTTCAGCGTCAGCACCGGCTCGCCGTCGACGGCATTGCCGGCATCCAGACTCAGATCGTACTGGCAAGCGCCGTTGCAGGCCCCGATTCACCGTTACTGAGCGCATCGGCGCCCCATGGCAGCTAAGCGATGTCATTCATTCTCGACGCACTGAAGAAATCCGAAAGCGACCGGCAGCGCCAGTCAGGACCGGCGTTGTTTGAAGTGAAGGTGACGCCGCCCAAACCGCGGTTTCCCTACTGGGCACTGGTTATCGGGGCGCTGTTGGTTATCAATATTGCAATCGGCGCGCGGGTCTTTCTGCGTCGCCCGGCAGCCGAGCTGGCGCCAGTCACTCAAGCGACCCCCGCGCCGGTTGGAGCGGCGACTGCAGCCGCTGCAACAGTGCCCGCAGCGCCTGCACCGCCGGCGGGCCACCCGGCGCCGAGCGCTGCGGCAAGCGTCGCGGCGCCCGCGCCGCAGCCAGCCGCCGCTCCCGCTCCGGCGCCGATGAGTCCCGCCGGCCGCCCAGAACCGGTGCTGTCAGATTCAGAGCCGAAAGTGACGCCGGCCAATCCTGACGATTACGCACCCGCCGTCCCGGCCGGAAGTCAGGGCTCCGATACGCTCGGGGGGCACGTGCGTAGCGGCACTGAAAGCGGCCTGCCGAGCTACGCTGATGCCGCAGCCAATGCGGACCTGCATTTGCCTGAGTTGCGAATCGACCTGCACGTCTATGCGGCAACTGCGCAGGAGCGTTTTGTACTCATCAATATGCACCGCTTGCACGAGGGCGACGCGCTTCCGCAGGGCGGCCGTGTCGAGAGCATCACCCCGGAAGGCGCAATCGTCTCTTTTCACGGCACGAAGTTCTTCCTCGACCATCAATGACTATTTGAGCGTTCGCCGGACCATGCGCACATCGGCGGCAGCCGCGTTCCCCCCAATAAGAGACTTAACGCACGTTCCGCGGGGCTAAAGAGGCGAATGCTGCGACGATGAGGAAATATTCGCGCGTCCGCCGGCCTTACCGGACCCATTCTTGGCCCGCCGGTCCCGAGTATTGCAGCTCATGACTGCGGGACAATCCTGCCGAATGATTCTGAATCGGCTCGTCCGAGTCGGAATAGTTTTCGTCGCCGCTGTCAGCGTCGCCGTGATTATTGGCGAATCGTTCGATAGCCCACTGGTAACGGCCTGGGTGCCCAGCCTCTTCGCGATGAAGGCCAATACCGCCTACGGATTTCTTGCAGCGGTGGCGGGGCTCTGGATACTGCATGCGTGCCAGTCGGGATCAATGTGGTTCCGCGTGGCGCGGGTGCTGGCGATCATTGTGATCGTGTGCGGTGGTTTGCCCTTGGCGGAGGATCTCTTCGGAACCAATCTTGGGGTCGATCAGCTGATTCCAGTCGCGAGCCAGCACGCGCCGGGCGCCGCTTACCCGGCCCGCATGTCGCCCGGCGCAGCGTTCAGCCTGCTATTTATTGGCCTGTCGCTGTTGGTCTTGAAGGCACGGCGCACAAAAATTGCCGCCTGGGCGCACTGGCTGATCGTCCCACCACTGCTGGTCGCGACTCTTGGGGTCATCGGGTATGCGTATGGGGTCAATGTATTGTATTCGCTGAAGTCGTATACCGCGATGGCGGCACTTACGGCAGGGTCATTGCTCATCCTGGGTCTGTCCGTTCTGGCAGCCGATTCGGCTTACGGATTCGCGAACATCGCGGGCAGCGACACCTTTGGCGGTCTTGTGTCGCGCCGACTTCTACCGACACTTCCAGGCTTACTATTTTTGCTGGGCTGGGCGTGTTTGGAAGGTCAGATTACCGGCTCCTACGACGCCCGCTTTGCTTTGGCCTTGATGGTGCTTCTCGGCATTACCGTTTGTATTGTCGCGGTCGCCTCGACCGCCATAACGCTGCACAGCGTTGACCTCACCCGCAAGCGCGGCGAGACTGAGATCCTGAATCTTAATGCCGGCCTTGAACTACGCGTACAGGAACGGACCCGCGAACTTGCGCAGGTTTCTTCGCAGTTGACCCTGGTGAACACCTCGCTTGAGAAGTTGTCGCGGCACGATGGACTGACCGCGCTTGCTGCAGTCATGCTGTAGGCGTACAGCCGACATGGCAGCTCGGTACGGCGGAGAGGAATTCGCATTGATTCTTCCCGAGACCGAGCTTGCCGCTGCTGCGCTCATTGCCGAGGCTGCGCGGGAAGCGGTTGCAGACTTGCGGATTGCCCACGCGAAGTCACCGACGGCGCCGTATGTCAGCATCAGTGGTGGTATTGCGGTGCTGCTGTGCGCAGGCAACGTCAGCGCCCGGCAGTTGATCGCCGACGCCGACGCGACATTATTTGAAGCGAAGCGCCTCGGGCGCAATCGCATGATTGCCATGCTACCGCACAGCGCACCGAAGGCGAGCGCGCGCGGGTAACTGAAGTCCCCATGTGCGACTACAAGAAGAACTCAATGATGATCGGCCGGTGATCCGAGCCCACCGGCGCGCCGCGCCGGAAGCTCGTGACGGCGACCGCCGGGTTGGTCAGAGCGTGATCTATCTGGATCCCGCCAAGCGGCATGAAGGTGGGCCATGTCGGTTGCCAGCCGCGACCTTGCGCTGCAGACTTCAGATGCCCGGCGGCCAGCAGACCTTGAAAATGTGCGGAGAACGGCGACACATTCAAATCGCCCACGATGACGAGCGGCTGCTCGTGTGCGCGCGCGAACTCCCCTAGAAATCGAAGCTGCTGATTGCGCAAGCCCGAGCGGCGCCGGCCCATCGGCCAGGTCGTGTGTATGCCCAGAAGCTCAATTCGACGACCATGGATTTCAAGTGTGGCCGCGAGTGCAGACTGCACATCCGAATACCCGGGCAGCATACCGGCCGCCAGCAGCGGCCAACGCGATAGCAGCGTGATGCCTTTGCCGCGTTTGCCACGTGCCGTATAGCGGTATGCATACTCCTGATCCACCGCGTCCAAGGCGCGTTCCCATTCGCCGTTGATTTCAACGAGGACCACTGCATCAGGTCGCTCGCGAGCAATAAAGTCGACGACGCGCCGATGCTGCCGATTGCGATAAAAAACGTTGATGGATGCGATCCGAATCGCCGCAGTGTGTTCGTTGCCGGCGGGCCGCTCGCAGGAACGGCGGGAAAACAGGAGCGGTGTGGCGATAAGAGCATTCGTCGCGGCAATCAGAAACGCGAACGCGGCGATCCACGGCTCGCCGCTGACCGCAAGGATTACGCCGCCCGCAAGCGCAAGGGCGGCGTATTGCAGACGAAAATGGACCACCAGATCCATGAGCCAGATGCGCGGTGCGAAGACGCAGCCGAGGGTGGCAATGAGGGCAAGGCCGGTTAGAAAAAGTCCGAAAATCAACGCAATCCCTCGGTGCTGCAAAATGACCGCCCACGGGCATAACGTGATCGCAACCCGATCAGTGCGACCTGCCAAGCCCAAGCCTACCGCTCCCCCTACCGCAAGATGACGAGTTTCACAGATTCGTGCGGGCGGTGGCGACAAGGGTAGGCGATTTGCCGCATCGTCACAGAGGGTGCGGGCTCACCTGCTCTCGCGGGCGAGCGGGTTCGGCCCCCAAGGAGTCCCCACATTCCAACTCACAACGCAATTGACCTGAACTCGTCCCATACGCCGGCCGCCGCCCCTGAGCCGCGGTTGGAAGCGCTCGTGCGCGAGACTGTCGTGCTGCTCACGCACGACGCAGCGCTTGCGAGCGCCGTTCGCGCCAGTACTGCCGCGGAGTACGAGCTTTTTGTCGTCCAGGCTGAGGCGGACCTTGCGACGCATTTAATGAGCGAGGCGGCAGGCGTGCTCGTGCTCGACACGGCGGCGGTGGTCAGCCCGATTGCGCAGCTTGCGAAGAACCTCAAAACTCAATTTCCCGACGTAGTGTTCATCGTTGCCGGCAGCGCCCATGAACAGGCGGCGATTGCGCCCCAAGTGACCAACGGCGCGGTTTACCGGTTCCTGCACAAGCCTGCGTCCGAACAGCGCATTCGGCTCTTTATCGAGGCCGCGTGGCGCCGCCGCAGCGGCGAGCATCCAAGCGGCGTCACGGCGACGCTGCCGGCGGTTCCCGCGCGGCCAGTGCCACGTCGGCCTGCGTTGTGGCTCGGGATCACTGCGGTTGCGCTGGCGGCGGCGATCGGCGGCTGGCTCATGGGCGAGGGCGGGCGGGCCACAGTCAAAGCACCGACAGCGGCGCACATTGCCCCGCGGCCGGCCGCCGCATCACATGTCGAACCTGCCCCCGATGTGATCCTGAACCAACTCCTGGCGCGCGCCGCCGACGCGCTGTCCCGCGGCGACCTCATTGTGCCCGCCGGCAACAGCGCCGCGGACCTGTACCGCCAGGCACTTGAACGCCATCGCGGCGATCCGCAAGCACAGGCGGGTATCGACAAGGTCGTAGACCGCGTGCTCTCCGCTGCCGAGCAGGAGCTGCTCGCGCAACATCTCGATGAGGCCGAGCATTTGACTCAAGCCGCGCGCGGCATGGCGCCCGACTCTGTGCGGGTCACCTTTCTCAGCACGCAGATCGCGCGCGAACGGGAGCGTGCGCTGCGCGCGCAGGCACGTCTTGCCTCACAGCAGCAGGCCGATGAGCTCGAGCGTCAGCAAAAACTGACCGCCGCCGTGCGTGCGGCGCTCGCTACGCGCAATCTCGATGAAGCAGCGCGCCTCATTGCGAGCGCCACCGACGCCGGAGTGGACCACGACGTCACCGATGCACTGACCCGCGACCTGCAGGGCGCGCGTATCGCCGCCAACCTGAATGAAACACTCGCCAAAGCCCAGCCAGTTGCGGCGATTGAAGCGGCGCACACGGCCACTGTGCCGAAGCCCGCGACGGCGGCTATACCAGACACGGCACGAGGCGGCGACGTCATCAGCGCCAATACTCTGGAGCGCTTGAAATACGTCGAACCGGAGTATCCGCTGGCCGCACGCGCCGCGGGCACCAGTGGCTGGGTTGATCTCGCGTTTGACGTGCAGACGGATGGTGCCGTCAACAATGTCGTGGTAATCGCGGCGGAGCCTAGGAACGTGTTCGATCGCGCCGCACTTGCCGCGGTGCGCCGCTGGCGCTATCGGCCGGTCGAACGGGACGGCCGGGCGGTTGCGCACCGCGCGCAGCTGCGCATTCGCTTCGCGGTCCAATAGGTACAACGAGCGCTCACCTATGCAGGCGCGGTTGTTGATTGTTGATCGCGATCTCGTCTACGCCGAATGGCTGCGACGGCATTTAGGAATTCTGTGCCCTGATGCCACGGTGAGCGTGCTCGACATGCGCGAAGTGCTGCTGCACCCGCAGTCGCTCACGCCGCGCGATTACGATTTATTAATCCTGTGCGCTGCCTTCGCGGACGGTGCCAAAGGGGAGCGGCCCGAAGGTGTAACGCTGCTGCGAGAGCTGCGCACTCTGCCCAACGTTCCTGCCGCTATCATGGTCGCCGTGGACGGCGACGAACTAACCGCGGTGCGTGCGCTACGCCTGGGCGCACTCGACTACCTGCCGAAGCGCCTGCTTACTCCGCAGCGACTGCATGCAGCCGTGCGACTCGCATTGAAACGCATTGAGCGCCGGGTGGCACGAAATCTCGTGCGGTTAGCCCGCGCCAGTGCGCACGGCACTCCTGCCGCCGCTGCAGCGGACCCGGCAGCGTCGCCTGCTCTGGCGGGCGCGGTACTGCGCAATCTCATTCCGCAGTACGAGATCCGCGCGACGATTGGCGAATCTGAAAAGGCCGTCGTCTATCTCGCGGCAAGTCTCGACGGCAAGCGCGATGTGGCGCTCAAAGTGAGCAAGAAGGCTGCTGACGGCAGCAATGAACCCGAGCTTCTGGCGCGCGAGCACGCGGCATTGAATGCCATCCAGCATCCGGCAATTGTTGAGATCTATGACTATGGCGCATGCGCGGGCCACGAGTACCTTGCGATGGAGTACTTTGCGCGCGGCGATTTGAAGGCGCGACTGCACTGCGGGTTGGGTGAAGAGGATACCTTGCGCTACGTTCAAGAAATTGCAGCAGCACTGCGCGTCGTACATGAGGCGGGAATCCTGCATCGCGATCTGAAGCCCGCCAACGTCATGCTGCGCGAAAACGACGACGTCGTGCTCATCGATTTTGGCCTCGCCCGGCAAATGGACGCTGTGCGCAGTACGCGCACCGGGCTCGTGCGAGGTTCGCCCTATTACATGAGTCCGGAGCAGGCCTTGGGCGAAGAGCTCGACGTGCGTTCGGATCTGTACAGTCTCGGGATAATTTACTTCGAGCTCCTGACCGGCAAGAGACCCTACGGCGGTCTGTCCGCGATGGAAGTCTTGGAGCAGCATGTGAATGCCCCGTTGCCGCGACTTCCCGAAAGACTTGCGCAGCACACGCCGCTTCTGTCGCGCATGCTCGCGAAGGCGCGGGACGCGCGCTGTAATGATGCGACCGAAGTCGTGCGGGCGGTTGCCGCTCACCGCAGCGCACGTGCGCGGCGCGCCAGCGCCGCTTAATCCGGCACTATTGCGCTTCTCGGGCCGGACGGCGCGGACAGCGCGCTGCCCGCTTGACACCCGTACGTCATAAAGGTGCAATGCAGGACCGAAGCTTGCTGACACCCCGTACGGTGCGCAACAGCCCTGGACTTCGCATGCACGTCGTCGATACGACCCTTTTCTACTCGCCGACCAGCGGCGGCGTGAAACGCTACCTCACTGCCAAGCATGCCTGGCTTGCCGCGCACACCTCCTGGCAGCACTCGATTGTGGTTCCGGGCGATGCCGAGCATTTGGAGCGTGGCGGCGTTTGCACCCTGCCGGGCTTCACACTGCCGGGCACATTCAATTACCGCCTGCCTTTGAATCCGCGCCGCTGGGCTGCGCTGCTCGACCGACTGGAGCCCGATCTAATCGAGGTGGGGGATGCGTTCCACCCGGCATGGTGCGCGTGGCGCGTAGCGCAGCGCCGCGGCGTTCCACTCGTGGCTTTCTATCATTCAAACCTGCCGCAGATTATCGGCCGGCGTATCGGCAGTATCAGCGAGCGCACGCTCGGGCATTACATCCGCTGGTTCTATGAACGCTGCGACGTCGTGTTTGCGCCCAGCCGCTCGATGTGCGCGTTTCTGAATGATCTTGGCGTGCGACACACGCTGCATCAGCCGCTCGGAGTGGACACCGAGATCTTCTGTCCGCAGCGTAAGACGCTCGATCTGCGCGCGCGGCTGGGACTCGCTGCCGATACTCGCGTACTCGTTTACGCGGGACGCTTCGCGCAGGAAAAAAACCTGCCGGTGCTTCTGCAGGCGTTCGCAAGACTCGGCCATCCCTACCATCTCTTGATGATTGGCGGCGAGCACGAAGCACGGCCGCTGCCGAACATCTCGCTCATGCCATACCGGCGCGACAGTGTTGAGCTTGCCCAATGGCTCGCCTCCGCGGATGCGCTCGTGCATGCGGGCACGAAGGAAACCTTTGGACTCGTGATTCTCGAGGCAATGGCATGTGGACTGCCGGTGGTTGCGGCGCGCGCCGGCGCCATTCCCGAGCTCGTCGATGAAAGCGTTGGCATACTCGCTGAGCCGGGCAGTGCAGAAAGCATGGCAGAGGCGATCGTCGCCCTCTATGCACGCGATACCGCCGCGGTCGGCAGGCTTGCGCGCGAACGGGTACTGCGGCAGTTCACCTGGAATCAGGCTTTCCACACCCAAACCAGCATTTACGCAAATTTACTCGGCACTCATCGTGTGCCGGTCGTACCGTCGGCGGTTATTGAGATCGGCTCGCCAAGCTCGACGTAAGTTCGTAGATCGATAGAGCGCCGCTGCGTTCGCCGACTGCAAGGTAGCGGCCATCGGCAGACCAGCGCAGCGCCGACACTTCGGACGCGGTCATGAGGATATCGACAGGGGCGGCGGCTTTGCCGGGCAACCACAGCGCGACGCGCCAGTCGCGGCCGCCGGAGAGGAGCCATGGACCACCGGGCTGGTAGGCGAGGCAATCAATT
>DATCBZ010000206.1:0-12821 GCA_036511555.1 Steroidobacteraceae bacterium | reverse complement strand
TCGCTGTCGGCGAGCACCACCCCTGCGAGGAACGCGCCCAGCGTCATCGACAGCCCCGCTTCATTGACGAGCAGCGCCGTCGCAATGACGGTGAGGAGCGCCGCGGCGGTGAATACCTCTGTTACATGGATCCGCGCCACCACGCGCAGGGCGGGACGCAGTATCAGCCGTCCGCCGACGGTGACGATCGCGACGACAGCCACGAGCTTAACGAGCGCAACCCACCACGGCGGACCGGATGCGCTCGTCTGCGACAGCGGCGATATCAGCGGCAGCACCGCGAGCATCGGCAGCACGGCAAGATCCTGAAACAGCAGAATGCCAAAGGCGGCGCGTCCGTATTGGGTCTTGAGCTGATTGCGCTCCGCCAGCACCTGCAGCACGAGCGGAGTTGAGGACAGCGACAGACCGAAACCCACAACCCCGGCCGCCAACGGCGACAGTCCGGCCCACCATGCCGCCGCGCCGAGGGCTGCGGTGCAGGAGACGACCTGCACCGATCCCAAGCCAAAGACGGTGCGCCGCATCACCCACAGGCGTGTCGGCTGCAGCTCAAGCCCAATAATAAAGAGGAGCAGCACTACGCCGAATTCCGAGGCGTGCAGGATGCTCGAGACATCCGTGATGAGCCGCAGGCCCCATGGCCCAATGACAAGCCCCGCGGCGAGGAATCCCAAAATCGAGGACATCTTCAAAAGCCGAAACACCGAGACTGCGACCACGGCAGCGGTGAGAAGAATCGCAACTTGCGAAAGCGAGTTCATGCCCTAATTTCCTCGCTCAATCCGCCGGCAGCGGTATGAATTCACTTTCCCCGGGGACCGAGGCGAAACGCCCGGTGGCCCAATCGCGCTTGGCGATCTCAATGCGCTCGCGGCTCGAGGCCACGAAATTCCACCAGATGAAGCGCGGCGTCGCGAAGCGTTCACCGCCAAGCAGTATCACACGCGCCGAAGCGACTCCCTGCAGGGTTGCGGCAGCGCCGCTCGTGAGCACCAGAAGCTCGCCTTCGGAACCGCGTACGCCCGCGACTTCAATTTCGCCTTCGGCAACGTACAGCGCCTGCTCGGAATAGTCCGCGCCGATCTCAAGGCGCGCGCCCGCTGCCACCAGCAGATCCACGTACAGCGTCGGGCACAGTACCCGCGTCGGTGCGCGGCGTCCGAACGCCTCGCCCGCGATCACTCGCAGATCCACTCCATCGAATGACGCGCACGGCAGAGTCGCCGCCGGGTGGTGCTGAAAATCCGGCGCCACGTCCTCATGCCCGTCGGGAAGCGCCACCCAGGACTGGATGCCGTGCGCGCGCACGCCACGCCTGCGTTCCGTGTCCGGCGAGCGTTCCGAATGCACGATGCCCGAGCCCGCCGTCATCCAGTTTACATCGCCGGGCTTGATCTCCTGCACGCTGCCCAAGCTGTCCCGGTGCATGATGCTGCCGGCGAATAGATAAGTGACAGTCGCCAGAGCGATATGCGGGTGTGGCCGCACATCCAGACCCTCCCCGGGTGCAAGTGCGAGCGGTCCTAAGTGATCGAAGAAGATGAAAGGCCCGATCATCCGTGCGGTCGCGGACGGCAGTACACGGCGTACGGTGAAACCGCCGAGATCTCTTTTCTGACCCTGGAAAACCCGCTCGACGCCCATAAGCCCCTCCGCTCACCCTGGCGCGATGATAAACCCAAAAAAAAGGGACCGGCTCCTTTGCAGGGCGGCCCCTTGTACAGCAGGTCCGGTGGACCGGCCTGTCAGCTTCGAATTATTCGCACAGGCCTTCCAGGTAACCTTGCGCAACCGGCGACAAGCGCTTGCGTGCCAGCGCCTTTGCTCGTGGCACCTTGTTCAACAGCGTGAAGCCACGATTGATCTTCTGCCGCGACGCTCGCGCCTGCTCGAGGGCGCGAGCCAAGTGCGCGCCGAATCGCGCGTAGAGAGTAATCATCGTCGCCCACCAAAAAGAGCGCCGCGGTGAAAAAGTCGGGAAAATTTCGGCGCAGATACTCGTTAGATGCTTTGCAGCGGCCGATCGGATCCCGATTCACTCAACGGCTCAAGTTTCCTTATTCAAGTATGCAAGCCATCAGTGCAACGCGCGCGAATGTTGAATTACGACACCCAACTATGCAATAGAAAATAACGCGGCGCGCCGATTTTTTTCCGGGCAAATTCCACTCAAATCCTCGTGCGGCGCTGCGGTGTAGTACGCTCATGAGCCACACGCCATGCGAGATTGAGAAATGGGTGCCGCCGACCGGGGTCTGTTCCGCGAAAGCTATGAAAGGGATAGCTGCGGTTTCGGGCTGATCGCACAACTGGACGATCAGCCGAGCAATTGGGTCGTCAAGACCGCGATGACCTCTCTTAATCGCCTGACCCATCGGGGTGCGGTCGCAAGTGATGGCAAGACCGGCGACGGGTGCGGCCTGCTCATCAGGAAACCCGATGCATTTCTGCGGGCCCTGGCGGCCGAGCACGGCATCGAGCTTACGCACCTGTTTGCCTCCGGCCTCGTGTTCCTCAATCGTGACACGGTGACGGCCGAAACCGCGCGCCGCACTCTCGTGGTGCAGCTCGAGCGTGAGGGATTGAAGCTCGCAGGCTTTCGCGTGGTGCCGACCAATGCGGATGCGTGCGGCGCCGAAGCGCTGAAGACGCTGCCGCACATCGAGCAGATATTCGTCAATTGCACCTCGGCGGCTCTTGATGAGGCCGCATTCAATCGCAAGCTCTTTCTCGCGCGCCGCCGGGCCGAAAAGGCGCTCGAGGCCCACGATTCGTACTTCTATGTTCCGAGCCTGTCGGCCACGACCCTGGTGTACAAGGCGATGGTTATGCCGCAGTACCTTGCGGTGTTTTTCCCGGACCTGAATGATGCGCGGCTCGCATCCTCGCTGGTCATTTTTCACCAGCGCTTCTCGACCAACACCTTGCCGCAGTGGCGGCTCGCGCACCCCTATCGATACCTTGCGCACAACGGCGAGATCAACACGATCCAGGGCAACCGCAACTGGGCAGTCGCACGCGGTCCGCTGTTTCGTTCACCGCTCCTGCCCGACCTTGCGGACATTCAACCGCTGGTCTCGCTCACGGGCTCCGATTCGCAAAGCCTCGACAACATGCTCGAGGTGCTTTTGATGGGCGGCCTTGACGCACTGCACGCCATGCGCCTCTTGATGCCGCCCGCCTGGCACGAGCTCGATTCGATTGATCCGGATCTGCGGGCCTTCTACGAGTATTACTCGGTGCATATGGAACCCTGGGATGGGCCTGCTGGCATCGTCCTGACCGACGGCCGCTATGCCGCCTGCACGCTCGATAGGAATGGCCTGCGACCGGCGCGCTTCGTGATTACCCGCAACCGCTTCCTGACGATCGCCTCGGAGACGGGCGTATGGGATTACGCCCCCGAGGATGTGATACGCAAAGGCAAGTTGGGGCCCGGCGACATGATTGCGGTGGATATGCACGCGGGGACCCTGCTCGAATCCGTCGACATCGACACGCTGTTGAAGACGCGGCATCCCTACAAGGCGTGGCTGCGAAAGGGCGTGCGCTACCTTGAGAGCGACCTTGTGGATCCGCGTCTGGCCGCAGAGCCCATGGATCGGGAGACCCTGTCGGTCTATCAGAAGATGTTCAACATCACATCCGAGGAGCGCGACGACATCATTCGCGTGCTTGCCGAGGATGAGAGCGAGGCGGTGGGCTCGATGGGCGATGACACGCCGATGCCGGTGCTGTCCCGCAAGGTGCGCTCGCTGTATGACTATTTTCGACAGCAGTTTGCGCAGGTGACAAATCCGCCGATCGATCCGTTGCGTGAATCAATTGTCATGTCGCTGCAGACGCAGATCGGCCCCGAGTGCAATATTTTCGTGCCGGCTCCCGAGCACGCGCGCCAGATCGTACTGGGTTCGCCGATCCTGTCGCAGCGCAAGCTGCGACAGATATTGGGTCTGCGCGAGTTCGGCGTCACTCATGAGTTCATTGATCTGCAGTACGAGGCGACGGAGGGGCTGAAGCAGGCTATCGTGCGCCTGTGCGCACAGGCGGAAAACGCAGTGCGCGCCGGCACGCTCGTGCTTCTGATCTCGGATCGCTACCTTGCACGCGGCCGTCTGCCGGCGCATGCGCTGCTCGTCACCGGGGCCGTACACCAGCACCTCATCAAAACCGGACTGCGCTGCAAGTGCAATCTCCTGGTTGAGACCGGCACGGCCCGCGATCCGCATCACTTTGCCTGTCTCATCGGCTACGGCGCGACCGCCGTGTACCCGTACATGGCCTATCAGGTGCTCTTCGAAATGATGCGCCGCGGTACCGTGAAGCTCGATTTTGCGACGCGGCTCGAGCTCGGCCGCAGCTATCGCGCCGGCATCAGGAAGGGCCTCTTTAAGATCATGTCCAAAATGGGCATCTCCACCATCGGCAGCTACCGCAGCTCGCAGCTCTTTGAGATCGTGGGCCTGCACGAGGAGGTCGTCGCGCCGTGCTTCACCGGCACCGAGAGCCGGGTGCAAGGGGCGGACTTTGCGGATTTGGAGGCCGACATCAATACGCTCGCCGCGCGCGCCTGGAATCCGCGCGAGCCGCTCGAGCAGGGCGGCCTTCTGAAGTACATGCACGGCGGCGAGTACCACATGTACAACCCGGAAGTCATTGCGACCCTGCAGGCGGCGGTCGCAAGCGGCGATTACAAAACCTATCTGCAGTTCGCAACGCTCGTGAACGAGCGGCCCGCCGCAACATTTCGCGATCTATTGGAATTGCAGGGCGCAGGCGCGAGCGTTCCGCTCGAGGAGGTCGAGCCGCTCGAGGCGATCCTTGCGCGCTTCGACAGCGCCGGGATGTCATTGGGCGCTCTGTCACCCGAGGCGCACGAAGCACTCGCGGTGGCGATGAACCGCCTGGGCGCGCGCTCCAACTCCGGCGAGGGCGGCGAGGATCCGGCGCGCTACCGCACCGAGAAAAACTCCAAGATCAAACAGGTCGCCTCCGGCCGCTTCGGGGTGACGCCCGAGTACCTGATCAACGCGGAGGTACTGCAGATCAAAATCGCGCAGGGCGCAAAGCCGGGCGAAGGCGGGCAGCTGCCCGGACACAAGGTCAATGAGATGATCGCGCGGCTGCGCTTTGCGCGCCCCGGGGTGGGGCTCATCTCACCCCCGCCGCATCACGACATTTATTCGATCGAGGATCTATCGCAGCTCATCTTCGATCTGAAGCAGGTGAATCCCGAGGCGCTGGTGTCGGTGAAACTTGTGGCGGAGCCGGGCGTCGGTACCGTGGCCGCAGGCGTCGCCAAGGCGTATGCCGATTTGATTACGATCTCCGGCTACGACGGCGGCACCGGCGCAAGCCCGCTGTCTTCGATCAAATACGCGGGCACGCCTTGGGAGCTGGGACTCGCCGAGACGCATCAGACGCTGCGGATCAACGGCCTGCGTCATCGCGTACGGCTGCAGACCGACGGCGGCTTGAAGACCGGCCTTGACGTCATCAAGGCTGCCATCATTGGCGCCGAAAGCTTTGGCTTCGGCACCGCGCCATTGGTTGCACTCGGCTGCAAGTATCTGCGCGTCTGCCATCTCAACAATTGCGCGACTGGTGTCGCAACCCAACACAACGTACTGCGCACGAAGTACTTCACGGGTCTGCCCGAGATGGTGGTGAATTACTTCCATTTCGTGGCGCAGGAAGTGCGCGAAATCATGGCGTCCCTTGGCGTGCGCCAGCTCTCCGAGCTGATCGGCCGCACCGAGTATCTGCGTCCGCTTGCCGGAGAGACGGAAAAGCAGAGAAAGCTCGACCTGACCCCCATTCTCTCGAGCGCCGGCATGAGCGCGGCGGATGCGCAGTTTTGTACGACGGCGTCGAATGCGCCATTTGACAAAGGCGAGCTTGCCGAGCGCATGGTGGCCGATGTACGCGAGGCCATCGAGGCGCGCGCGGGTGGACAGTGGCACTACGCTGTAAAAAATTACAACCGCTCAATCGGTGCGCGCGTTTCGGGCGAGATTGCCAGGCGCTGGGGTAATTACGGGATGCAGGACGCACCGCTTGCGCTGCACTTCACGGGGAACGCCGGGCAGAGTTTCGGCGTCTGGAACGCGGGCGGCCTGCATTTGCATCTTGAAGGCGACGCCAACGACTACGTGGGCAAGGGCATGGCGGGGGGCAAGCTTGTCCTGCGCCACTCGCGGCACGCGCAGTTCGTGGCGAAAGACACCATCATCATGGGCAATACCTGCCTGTACGGCGCAACCGGCGGGCAGCTCTTTGCCGCCGGCGTCGCCGGCGAGCGATTCGCGGTGCGTAATTCCGGCGCCACAGCAGTAGTGGAAGGCACCGGCGATCACTGCTGCGAATATATGACCGGAGGAGTTGTCTGCGTGCTCGGGCGCACGGGCGTCAATTTCGGCGCAGGTTTCACCGGAGGTTTTGCCTACGTGCTCGATCTGGAAAGGAACTTTGTCGATCGCTACAACCACGAGCTCATTGACATCAGCCGCATCCATGCCGAATCCATGCAGTCGCACCTGCAGCATCTGCAGGGAATGATTGAGATGCACGTCGCCGAGACGCGCAGCATCTGGGCCGAGGAGATCCTGCATGACTTTCGCACCTACATCGGTAAATTCTGGGTGGTGAAGCCGAAGGCCGCCTCGATAGACTCTTTGATGGAGAATCTGCGGCGCGCGGCGTAGAGCACTTCGATGGCCGATAAGAACCTGCAGTTCCTCGATGTACCACGCGCTGATCCGGCGAAGATGCCGGTTGAAACGCGCATTACGCAGTTTCGCGAAATCTATGCGCCCTTTGAGCCGGAGCAGGCCGCGCAGCAGGCGCGGCGCTGCATTGCCTGCGGCAACCCGTTCTGCGAATGGAAATGCCCGGTGCATAACTACATTCCGAACTGGCTCAAGCTCATTGAGGAAGGCAATCTGTTCGAGGCCGCGGAGCTTTCGCATAAGACGAACTCGCTGCCGGAGATGTGTGGCCGCATCTGCCCGCAGGATCGACTCTGTGAAGGCGCCTGCACGTTGAACGACGGTCTGGGCGCGGTCACCATCGGCTCGATCGAGAAATACATTACCGATGAGGCGTTCAGGCGCGGCTGGACGCCTGACATGTCCAATGTCCGGCCCAGCGGCAAGCGCGTGGCCATCGTCGGTGCCGGCCCGGCCGGCCTCGGCTGTGCGGACATTCTCGTCAGAAACGGTGTTGAGCCGGTCGTCTTTGATCGCTATGAGCGGATCGGCGGTCTCCTGACGTTCGGCATCCCGCCCTTCAAGCTCGAGAAGGAAGTGGTGGAAAAGCGCCGCGAGGTCATGCAGGGCATGGGCGTTGAGTTTCGACTCGGCGTCGAGGTGGGTCGCGACATTCCTTTCGAGCGCTTGCTGGATGAATACGATGCCGTATTTCTCGGCATGGGCACCTATGCCTACGTGCAGGGCGGATTTCCCGGGGAAGACCTGCCGGGCGTCTATGAGGCACTGCCGTACCTCATCTCCAACGTCAATCATGAGCTCGGGCTTCCCGGCAGCGCCGACCGCCTCATTAGCCTCTGCGGCCTGCGCGTCATGGTACTGGGCGGTGGAGATACCGGCATGGACTGCAATCGCACGGCCATTCGCCAGGGAGCTGCATCGGTTGCCTGCACCTATCGTCGCGACGAGGCCAATATGCCTGGCTCGCGTCGTGACTATAAGAACAGTAAGGAAGAGGGAGTCGAGTTTCTGTTCAATCGCCAGCCTATCGAGATCGTCGGTTCAGAGCGCGTCGAGGGCGTGAAACTGATTCAGACCCGGTTAGGCGCTCCGGGGCCGCGTGGCAGGAGAATTCCGGAGCCGATCCCCGGGTCTGAAGAAGTCGTGGCCGCAGACGCCGTGATCATTGCCTTTGGCTTCCTGCCGAGCCCGCCGCCATGGTTCGGCGCGAACGACATTCGCCTGCATGCCAATGGACGCGTGCGCGTATCGGCGGCTCGTGAGACGCCGTTTCAGACCACGAACCCGAAAGTATTCGCCGGTGGCGATATGGTGCGCGGCTCGGATCTGGTCGTGACTGCAGTGTTTGAGGGCCGCGAGGCGGCGACCGGGATTCTGGCGTACCTCGATATTCACGCCTAACTGGAAAGCGCTGCAAGCAACGATAGCGACGCGCGCGGTACCCGACTCCGGCGTTATTCAGTTTGGCAGCCGCATTTTGGTTACCCGCTCCGCTCTTTGCGCTCCAAAATTCTCGCCCACGATCGACGCAGTAGCGAATGCCACTGCCATGGCGGGCAAAAATATTGACTGCATCACGCGCGAGCCGATGTCAAAGCCTGCCTGAGCTGTTGCGCCGAAAGTGCGGATGATCCAGAAAATGATCGCAAGGTAAGCAAACATGAGCGCAAACTCGCCCCCCGCGAGCAAGCCGATGTTGAATATGCGCAACCACATCGCAAGCCGCGGCACCCATGTCGACGGGTGCATTTGCACGTACTTCTCAAGCTTGAAGAAATACATTGCCAGCAAGCCAACACCGCATGCGATCGCGATCGTGCTCGCAAGGTCTGCACCGGCGACGCCAAGAGGGCGGCCACTGCCCCAACCTACGATCAGCACCGGCGCAAGCACGATGTTGACGAGCACGGTGAGCGCCTGCACGATCATCGTCGGCTTCACGATGCCCGTGCCACGCAGTGCCGAGCCCATCGCAACCAATGCAAACTGCAACGCGAGACCCGGCAGAAACCAATACAGGTAAGTCGTGCCCATCAAGAGCGTTGGTGCATCGGCGCCGATCGTCCCCATGTACGCACGTGTATAGCCGTAGCCACACAGGATCGTAAGGCTCGCGAGGAGCAGCGCCAAAACGAGGGACTGATTGCCAATAAAATTGGCTTCGGTCTGATTCTTTCTGCCGACCGCCTGCGAGATGAGCGCTACCACGCCCACGCCGAGCATCTGCGTCAGAGCAAATACAAGGAACGCCATGTTTCCGGCGGCACTCACGCCTGCAATCGCGGCGTTGCCGAGTCGCGATACAATATAGAGGTCTACAAAGTAATAAAGCGTCTGCAATAGCATGCCGGCGAATATCGGCACCGGCAGGGCGACGATCGGCCGTGCAATCGGGCCCTGCGTGAGATCGCGCATCCTTGTCTACGTCGCTTACGGGTTGCGGCGCTTAGGTTCGTGGTCTTACGGTCTTGCGTGCCGGCAGCTGCGAGGTTTAGCGCGCACCACCGCGTGGTCGTGCGGCTGTCGGTCAGCCGCGTGCGCGCGCATGATACTTGCCCGCATCTGGCTCGCATCCATCCGTCACGAGGGAATCCTTATGAAAACGGCCGTGGTTACCGGCGCCGCACAAGGCGTCGGGCTGGTAACGGCAGCACATCTGGCACGGCTCGGATACCGAGTGCTGCTGACTGATATTCAGGCACTTGACTCGCAGCTGTCGCAATTGAAGGCGAGCGGATTTTCCGTAGAGGGGGCAGTTGGTGATGTGGCATCAGAGCCGTTTGTAAGTGAACTCGCCGAACAGATCGAACGGGATTGCGGCGCTGCCGACGTTCTCGTCAACAACGCCGGCGTGAGTCTGATTGCGCCCGCGGAGCACACGACTGCTGCGCAGTGGCAGCGCGTGATGAACATCAACCTGCTCGGGCCGTTCCTGCTGTGCAAATATCTGGGCGCGCAGATGCTAGGTCGCGGCCGCGGCAGCATCGTCAATATTGCATCGGTAGCGGGTCTTACCGGGATCAGCCACCGCAGCGCCTACAATGCATCGAAGCACGGTCTCATCGGGCTTACCCGCACGCTTGCTGCCGAATGGGGCGGCCGCGGAGTGCGTGTCAACGCGGTCTGCCCGGGCTGGATCAAGACCGAGATGGACGCTGCCGACCAAGGCAGCGGTGCCTACACGGACGCGGACATTCTCAATCGCGTGCCGCTGGCGCGCTTCGCACGACCCGAAGACGTGGCCGCAGCGGTTGCCTTTCTCGCTGACGGTGATGCGCAAGGATTTGTGAACGGCGTCAGCCTGCCGGTCGATGGCGGCTGGCTTGCCGACGGCAGTTGGGACGCGCTGCGAATTGGAACGCGATGAGCCGGGATCAGATCGTCGCCAACGCGTAAAGATGCTGCACGTACGAAAGTGTTGCATCGGCCATGCCCTTCACCGCGGGGTTACTGGACTCAATTACGTAGTATTCATCCGGCGCGTGGGCGCGACTGCCGTGGCCGGTCCCAAAATGACCGGCTGGCAGGCTCACCGGCGCAGCGGTGAAGATGTAGCCCGGCCAGGAACCCGCAAGTCGCGGCGACAGGCTGACTTCCAGACCCTCATGTTTGTACACGGCGATCGACGCTTTGATCAACGACGAATTTTCATCCGTCTGGGTGGGATCGTAACCGCCTGTGACTTTCACTTCGATGTCACCATAGCCGCGTTTGGCGAGATGCGCCTTCAGCTTCGCTTCGGCGTCGGCCGCGGTCTGGTCCGGCACCAGGCGGAAATCAAGTTTGGCGGTCGCCTTTGACGGCAGCACAGTCTTGCCGCCCGGACCGATGTAACCTGCGTACATGCCTTCGATGTTCACCGTCGGTTGCGAGGCCAGGCGCTCGAGCGCATCGCGATAGCTCAAATCGCGTACCCAATGCTGTACGCCCAGGAGCTTCTTGGCGTCGGCTTCGGTGGTGTGTGCGACCTTTGCGGCGATGATTTCCTTCTGACGCTCGGTCAGCGGCTTCACGTGCTCAAACCAGCCGTCAATCGCAGGATCGTTACCGTCTTCCGACACCAAAGTTGACAGCGCCTTCACCATGCGCCAGACCGCGCTGTCGAGTTCCGCTTTGTAGCTCGAGTGAATGTCGTCTTTTGCGCCGCGACCCCACTTTTCGGTCGAACACACAAGCTGCGCCTCCACCACGCCCTTGGCACCGAGCGCTACCTCCACGCCGCCTTGCGGGGATTGCGAGGCAAAGGGCATAAAGACTTCATGGCATTTGGACAGAGCCGCCAAGATCTCCGGCTGGTGTACAACCTGCGCAAAGTGCGGCGAGGCAATTTCCTCTTCGCCTTCGGCCACTAGCACGATATTGACCGGCGGCTTGCGTCCCGCCGCCTTGAGCGCATGCAGGGCCGCGAGAAAGGTCGCTTCCGGACCTTTCTGATTGGTTGCGCCGCGTCCGATCATCACTTTGCCGAACGGCGCCTTGTCGACGATCGCTGCCTCAAGCGGCGGGGAACTCCATTCCTTCGGATCGAACTGTTTGACGTCGTACATGAAATACATGCCGACCGTGCGTTTTGCACCCGCATCCAAGGTGGCAAACACTCCTGGCTGTCCATCCGTCGGCATTACTTTTGCGCTCTGAAAACCGGCATCCTTGAGAAGGTCGATCAGCATTTGCACCCCTTCCTGCATGTTGCGGTTCTCCGCGGCAATGGAAGGCAGGGCGATCCAATTCCGCAGGCGCTCGATGGCCTCGGGGCGTTGCTTCTCGATCACCGCTCTGATGCGGGTGAGGTCCCCGCCGAACTGCCGATCGGAGTTCTTCTCAGCAGCTGCCAGCATCGAGCGTGGCAGTGTCAGCGTCGCGCCGGCCGCGGCCGCCAGCAGCATGAGTCCACGGCGATTCACGTATGCAGGATTCCATGCGGACATTCGAATCTCCTGACGGCTATTCAACAACTCTTAAACCACGACCGCCATAGCTACAGGCGCCCCGCACTCTCCTGCCGTGACACCGGCCGGTTCCCACGCCGAACGTCGGGGGCGCCGTTCGCGCGTACTTGCCGCGACGCCAGGCCGCAACTGCACCGAGCGTCAGTAACTCAAGCAGATTGATGACACCGCCGCCGCTTGCGGGGGACGTAACGGTAACAATGGCGCTTGCGTGCGCAGTCCCCGCACTTGACGAGCAGGTTACGGTGTAGGTGAAAGTGCCCACGTTCATCGCCGTGAGGTCTTCAGACTTTGACGTCGGCGAAAGCGGGCCAACGAAATCCGCGCTCGAGGCGCCGCCACCACTTGCGGCACAGCTAGTCGCATGAGTCCACGTCCAGTTGACTGCAAATGGCTGGCCCATCATCACCGTTGCCGGGGTTGCCGTGACAGTGACGGCCGGCGGCGGAGCGGCAGTGACGATGAGTGCCGCGTGTGCTTGCGCGCCGGCCTGCGTCGGATCGACACTGGTGCAGGCAATGCTGAATGTATACGTCCCGGGCACTTCGGACACCGAACTTGCCGTGCCCGCGAGCGTATCGAGGTTAAACGGCACGTCCGGCGAGTTGGTGCTGCCAACGCAATTGGCGGTGTTGGTCGAACCGAAAGTGATGGTGAATGTTTGGCCCGTGAACACGGAGCTGGGCGAGATCGCAAGCGTCGCGGTTGCAGGCGGCGCGGGAGCAACGGTGAGAGTGATCGGCGTTGAGGTGGCCGACACGCCCGCCAAGCCATCGCATGTCACGCTTAGAACGACGGTGCCCGAGCGCAGCGGAATCGCAGTCGAAAAATCCTCGGGCATATTGCTGCCGACGAATTCGAGCGGTGCAGGCAGTGGCGTCGCACTTGGAGAGCAGACATTCAGATTGGAATTCCAGCTGACTTGAAAGGCATTGGTTGACGAGCCGGTATAGACGGATGATGTTCTGTCGACGGACACGGTGACAAACGGCGCGCCGTTTTCAAACGTCACGCTCACCTGCTTCTGCACTGAAATCGAACCGGACGAGCAGGTCAGCGTGTACGTATAGGTTCCCAGCGTCGCAGCTGTCAGCGAGAAGGATGGGCCGTCGCTCGGATCGGCGAACTGTGTGGTACTCCA
>DATCBZ010000205.1:0-4981 GCA_036511555.1 Steroidobacteraceae bacterium | reverse complement strand
CATCACCCCGTAGCGCAACACGCTCGTGCCGCCTGCATTGGTCGCAACATTGCCGCCGACCTGGCAGCTGCCTTCGGAGCCGAGACTCAAGGGGAAAAGCCGCGCGGCCGCCGCAGCCGCCGACTGTACCTGCTGCAACGTGCAGCCCGCTTCGGCAACGAGCGAATAGTTGAGCGGGTCGACCGCACGGATTTGCGCCAGGCGCCGCAACGACAGCACGAGCTGCTCTCCGGACGCATCGGGAGTGGCGCCTCCGCAGTAGCCGGTGTTGCCGCCCTGCGCTACAACGCCGATGCGTTCCTGATTGCACCACGCCAAAAGATTCGAGACTTGCTGCACGGATCGCGGCATGGCAACGCCGAGCGCGCATCCCTGGTAGAGCTTGCGATGATCAACGAGAAAGGGTGCGACGTCAGCGGCTGCCGTGAGGAAGCCGCCGGGACCTAGGATCGTGGTCAAGTGCTCGTGTGCAGCGGCGGGCGCGAAGGCTGTCATGTTTGATCCGGCGCTCGCTTAAGCCCCGCTGCCGTGGCGGCAACGCTCCTAGCTGAGCGGCGTCGTGCGCAGCGCAGCGATGCGCTCATCAAGGGGTGGATGGCTCATGAAGAGCCGCGCAAGTCCGGTCGAGACTTTATTTGAGCCGATGCCGAAGGCCTCGAGCTGCGCCGGCAGCGGGTTGTCGTGCATCGACTTCAGTCGTTCAAGCGCAGCGATCATGCTCGCCGTGCCGGCGAGGCGCGCGCCTCCTTGGTCCGCGCGAAACTCCCGCTGCCGCGAGAACCACAGCACGATGATGCTCGCGAGCACTCCGAGCACGAGCTGCGCAACGATCACCGAAATGAAATATCCCGGGCCTTGTTCGCGATCGGAACGAAACACGGCGCGGTCGATAATGTTGCCGACGATGCGCGACAGCACGATCACGAATGTGTTCACGACGCCCTGAATGAGAGCGAGCGTCACCATGTCGCCGTTTGAGACGTGGGTAATCTCATGGCCGAGCACTGCCTGCAATTCCTTGTCGCTCATGCGCTGCAGGAGGCCGGTGCTGACGGCAACCAGGGCGTTGTCGCGGCGCGCGCCGGTAGCAAAGGCATTCGGCTCCGGGGAATTAAAGATGCCAACCTCGGGCATGCCGATGCCGGCATGCTGTGCCAGGCCGCGCACGAGCGTCAACAGACGCTGCTCGGAGGCATTGCTCGTCTGCGGATCGATGACCTGCACGCCCATCGCGCGCTTCGCGGTCCATTTGGACATGGCAAGGGAGATGAGGGAGCCGGCGAAGCCGAAGAACGCGGCGAACACGAGCAGCGCCGGCAGGCTTTGGCCGCGCATCGCAAGCCAGTGGTCAAGACCCAGCAGCTGCGCGACGACCGACAGGACGAGGACGATTGCAAGGTTCGTAACTAGAAACAGCAGAATGCGCTTCATGGCACAGGCCTTAAGCTTCGAAGACGGCACTTGACCGGGCCATCGGCGGTGCGGTGACGTTGGGGACTGCCCGGGCTCATTTCAAGCTTGCGGAAAAACTACCGCAGGGAGGCGCTTTCAGCGATCCTCGGCTTCGTCTTCGTCGAGGTCATCCTCATCCTCGTCGTCTTCGTCTTCGTCCTCATCCCAGTCTTCGTCATCCTCGTCGTCATCCGCATCTTCTTCTTCGGCTGCCTGGGATTCGGCCCAGCCTTCCGGCTCGGCAATGCGCTCCAAGTCCATGTCATGCCAGGCTTCGATATCGAGCTCCTCGATGTCGCCATCCAGGTATTCAATCTCGACGAGTTCGGAGTCCTCATCCACGGACAGAACGCGAAATTGTTCTTCTTCCTCGAGGTTCTCGTACCACTGCGACTTAACCGGTTCGTAATCTCTGCTCACCGCGCCGTCCCTCAATGCTCAATGGCCACAACGAGCACAAGTTTAGGGGGTCGCGTTGGGGGAAGGCAACGTGCGCGCCGCACTTGTTGAGTGCGCAGTCGCGGTGCAATTGTCTAGTGCGTATAGTTTTCTGATGTCATCGCCCTTAAGCGCCTCCCGGCGCATCGTGGTCAAGGTAGGTTCGGCGCTGCTGGTTGATCGCGACTCCGGCCGGATCAATCGCAGCTGGCTTGAGACTCTGATCGAGGATCTGTTGCGTCTGCGCGCGCGCGGCCAGGAAGTCATTCTCGTCTCCTCGGGCGCCATTGCGCTTGGCCGTCGCGAGCTGCGGCTCGCAAGCGGGACGCTTAAGCTCGAGGAGAGCCAGGCCGCCGCGGCGGTCGGCCAGATCCGGCTCGCACACGCCTACAAGGAGCTTCTGGAGGAGAAGGGCGTCATCGTGGCCCAAGTGCTTCTGACGCTCGAAGACAGTGAACGCCGCCGCCGCTATCTGAACGCGCGCGCTACGCTTGAGGCACTGCTCGCCTTGCGGGCACTGCCGGTCATCAATGAGAACGATACGGTCGCAACCGCCGAGATCCGCTACGGGGACAACGATCGACTTGCCGCCCGGGTCGCGCAGATGACCGGCGCGGATTGCCTCGTGCTCCTGTCGGACGTCGAGGGCCTCTTCAGTGCCGACCCGAACAAGGAACCGAGTGCCGAGTTCATTCACAGCGTCGGGCACATCACAGCGCGGATCGAGGCCATGGCCGGCAGTTCCTGGTCCGGTGTCGGCTCGGGCGGCATGGCGAGCAAGATCGTCGCTGCGAAGATTGCGGTCGCGGCCGGCTGTCATCTGTGCATTGCGGCAGGTCATCCCAAGCACCCGCTAGGGCGCGTGGAGGAGGGCGCGCGCTGCACCTGGTTCGTGCCGACCTCAACGCCCGCGGCGGCGCGCAAGCAGTGGATCGCGGGCACACTCAAACCCGCCGGAGCCATCACGATCGACGCCGGGGCTCTTAAGGCGCTGCGCGACGGCAAGAGCCTCTTGCCGGCCGGCGTCGTCGCCACCCGGGGCCGCTTTGATCGCGGTGATACGGTGAGTGTGCTCGGGCCCGACGGCGCAGAGTTTGCGCGCGGCATCTGCGCGTACTCGGACAGTGATGCCACGCGAATCCTCGGCCGGCGCTCGGGGGAGATTGAAAGCTTGCTGGGCTTTCGCGGCCGCGACGAGATGATTCACCGCGATGATCTGGCGATTCTGCCGTCACATGCTAGGCCGGCGCAGGAGCCTTCCGCGCCCGAGGTAACGCCATGAGCGCTGCGCCCGGTAGCGGCGCCGCAAACCACGCCGAGCTCGTAGAGCTGATGCATGGGCTGGGCCGCAGAGCCGTCGCCGCCGCGCAGGCCCTGGCGTTGGCTCCTACTTCGACGAAAAACGCCGCGCTCGGGATTGCCGCAGGCGCCCTTCGTGCGGATAAATCCACGATTCTTGCCGAGAACGGTCGTGATCTTGTCGCGGCGCGGCGCGATGCCATGACCGGCCCGCTCCTGGAGCGGCTGACCCTGAGCGAGGCTGGCATTGAGGCCATGGCATTGGCGCTTGAGGACATCGCGGCCCTTCCCGATCCCATCGGCGCGGTCGCGGCGGCCTGGCAGCGGCCCAACGGCCTTGCGATATCACGGGTGGTCGTGCCTCTGGGCGTCATCGGCATGATCTACGAAAGTCGTCCCAACGTGACGGCAGATGCGGGGGCGCTAAGCATGAAGTCGGGTAATGCCGTCATCCTGCGAGCGGGCTCGGAATGCCAGCACTCAAGTCGCGCGATCTACAACTGTCTTGTCCAGGGCCTGAAGGCTGCGGGCCTGCCGGAGGATGCGGTGCAGCTCGTGCCCACCACGGCTCGCGCGGCAGTCGGGCTCATGCTCGCCGGCATGAATGAATACCTCGATGTGCTGGTGCCGCGCGGCGGCAAGAGCCTCGTGCAACGGGTGCGGCAAGAGGCGCGCGTGCCGGTGATCGGGCACCTCGAGGGCAATTGCCATGTCTACGTTCATGCGGACGCGGATCTGTCGATGGCGCGCGCCATCGTCCTGAATTCGAAGCTGCGCCGCACCGGGGTGTGCGGCGCCGCCGAAACGTTGCTCGTGGACCGCGCCTGCCGCGCAACGCACCTTGCGCCCTTAGTGCACGATCTCATCGGCGCCGGTTGCGAGGTGCGTGGTGATATCGAGGTTCAGAAAGCGGATCCGCGCGTGCGGCCGGCAAGCGAGGCGGACTGGTATCGGGAGTTTCTCGACGCCATCATCGCCGTGCGAGTCGTTGACGACATCGATGCGGCGATGGCGCACATCAGAAAATACGGCTCAGCGCATACCGAATCGATCGTAACCGGCAACGAGCTTGCAGCCGAGCGCTTTCTCGCCGAGGTCGACAGTGCCATCGTGCTGCACAACGCCTCCACGCAGTTCGCCGACGGCGGGGAGTTTGGCATGGGGGCCGAGATTGGCATCTCGACCGATCGCTTTCACGCCCGCGGCCCCGTCGGGGTTTCCCAGCTGACGAGCTACAAATACGTGGTGCGCGGCGCGGGACAGGTGCGTCCCTAGCGCGCGGCGAGCGCCGCTACGCCGCCCGCCTGGGAAAACACCGCGTGCATGCCGCGCGCGCGCAATTCGCTCGCCGCCGCAAGACTTCTTTGGCCGACGGCGCAGACCAGGAGGTACTTGCCGTCCACATCAAGACCGGAATCCCCATACAGCAACGTGCGCATCGGTACATGGCGCGCGCTCTTGCAGGGTATGGGCCAGGCTTGCAGTTCCTGCGGCTCGCGCACGTCGACGACCACAAAGCCCTGTTCGGTGGCCTCATCGAGCGAGCTAAAGGCGACTTCGAGTGATTCCGGTTCCACGGGTAACTCCTGTTTTTGAATATTGACGTGTACGCACTCACCGCCGCGGCATTCGGCCGCGCGCTTGGCGCGCAGCCTGCTGATCGACATTGACAAAAGATTGACCACCAGCACCTCGTTGCCCAGTTGGCCGGGCAAGTTGAGGATGAGTTTCAAAGCCTCCAGTGCCTGCATCGTGCCCAGAAGCCCGGGCACCGGGCCCAGCACCCCGGCTT
>DATCBZ010000204.1:0-2086 GCA_036511555.1 Steroidobacteraceae bacterium | reverse complement strand
CTGGCGTGCGCGGGTTCGTTGTCAGCTCGCGCGCGTGGATGTGCTGCGCATCGATCACTTTCGGGCGCTTGCCGCTTACTGGGCGGTTCCCGCCGGCGCCGCCGACGCGCGCGGCGGTGTGTGGCGGCGCACGCCCGGACGGGCGTTGCTCAGCACTTTGCATAAGGATTTGGGCGTGCTGCCGTTCGTCGCGGAGGATTTGGGACTCATTACGCCCGATGTCGAGGCGTTGCGGCAGCGCTTTCGCCTGCCCGGAATGCGCGTGCTGCAGTTCGGCTTTGACGGCAACGCCGATAATCCGCATCTGCCGCACATGCACAGGCATACGAGCGTCGTCTATACGGGCACGCATGACAATGACACGACGGTCGGGTGGTTTCGCGCGCTCGACAATCAAACGCAGCGCCGCGTTGCCTACTACCTTGGCGCCGACAGCATGCCGCACGCCCTGATCCGCGCGGCTTGCGCGTCGGTTGCGCAGCTGGCGGTGATACCGATGCAGGATTTGTTAGGGCTCGGCGCCGAAGCGCGCTTGAATACACCGGGTACCGTGCACGGTAACTGGAGCTGGAAGCTCGCCCCTGGCGCCCTCGATCACGCGCTTGCGCAGCGCTACGCGGACTTGAACCGCCTGTACGCGCGCGCCTGATGAGGCGTTTGCTTTGCTATCATCGGCGCATGAAACGGGCGGCGATTTTTCTGGCTGCAGTGGCGTTCGCCAGCTGTTCTGCGCTTGCGCCGAAGCTTGAAAGCCCTCGTTTGTCGATCATCAATGTCGAGACGTTGAAGAGCAGCTTGTGGGAGCAGCGTCTGCGCGTGCACCTACGCGTCGACAACCCCAACAATCGCGCTTTGTCCGTGGCGACACTCAACTATTCGATTGAGGTCGCCGGTCAGGAACTTGCGCATGGCGCGGCCAATGATGGTTTCGTCGTGCCGGCGCTGGGAGAGAGCGAGTTTGCAACCGATGTGAGCGCCAATGTGGCAGGCGCGCTCTTGTCGCTCTTGGCGCGCGGCCATGACGCCTCCGCCGACAACATCGACTATCGCATCGTCGGCAAGGTGACCCTCGCGGAAGGGTTCGTGCGCACGATCCCCTTCGAGCATCAGGGCACGTTCAAGCTGCAGTAGCCTCGCGCACCAAGCGCGCGTAGAGAGCGACATACAAGCCGCCTTGCCGTGTCCACGAGAAGTCGCAGCGCATGCCGTTCACGATGAGCTGCCGCCAATGATCGCGCTGCGCGTACAGGTCAAGTGCGCCGGCAAGCGCACGCGCGAAGGCTTCTGGCGTGAAGTCGGCAAATACGATCCCGGTGCCCTGTCGGCTGCTGCAGTCGTACGGCTCGACGGTGTCGGCGAGTCCGCCCGTGCGCCGCACGAGCGGCACGGTGCCGTAGCGCAGGCTGTACATTTGATTAAGGCCGCATGGCTCATACAGGGACGGCATGAGGAACAGGTCGCTCGCCGCTTCGATCCAGTGCGCGAGCTCCTCGCTGTAGCCGCGATGAAAGTGCACTCGTGTCGGAAAACGCTCGGCAAGCGCTGCGAAAAAATTCTCATAGCGGGGCTCGCCGCTGCCCAAGGCGACAAATGTAAAGGCGCGCTCAGCCAGTGCCCGGGGCAGGGCATCAAATATGAGGTCGAAACCTTTCTGTGATGCAAGGCGGCTCACGACGCCGATGAGAGGCGCGCGCGCGCCGGCGCTGAGCCCGAGACGTGCGAGAAATTCACCCTTGAGCTTCGCCTTGGTCTTCAGGTGTGCCGCATCGTAATGACTCGTCAAATAGGCATCCGTGCTCGGATCCCAGGCATCGTAGTCGACGCCATTTAATATTCCGGAGAGCGCCGCGCCGCGCGCCACGAGCGCATCCTGCAGCCCCATGCCGTACTCGGCGGTGCAGATCTCCTTGGCATAGGTCGGGCTGACGGTCGTGATCGCATCGGCGTAGAGAATGCCGTGCTTCAGCGGGTTGATGTAGCCGGCGCGCAGATCATCCTGGTGCAGCCGGTCGGCGCGTCCCCCCAAGCCCAGATCGCCCACTGCACTTGCCGAGAAAACGCCCTGGTAGCCGATGTTGTGAATCGT
>DATCBZ010000203.1:0-9421 GCA_036511555.1 Steroidobacteraceae bacterium | reverse complement strand
GGTAAATGCCGACGGCAGAACGAACAGCTCCGCGCCGCCTGCGCTCAAGTTCCTAAACAGCTCCGGAAAGCGCACGTCGTAGCACACCGCAAGTCCCACCCGCCCGACCGGCGTATCAACCACACGCGGGGTTGTGCCCGGCGCCATATTTGCCGATTCCCGATACTTCTCGGAGCGCTCCGGAATCTCAACATCGAAAAGATGAATCTTGTCGTAGCGACCGACGCTTGTCCCCCGCGCATCAAATACGAGCGACGCGGCCGCGACGCGCGCATCGCCAGGCACCTTGAGTGGGATGGTGCCGGCGATGATCCACATCTTTAGGCGCCGCGCCGTTGCCGCCAGAAAGTCCTGTATCGGTCCCTGGCCTTCGGCCTCGCCGATCGCAAGCTTGTCGGCGTCGCGCAGTCCCATGAACGCGAAGTTCTCCGGCAGCACCGCCAGGTCCACCGCGGCGCCCTGCGCCTCCTCCAAAAGTGCGCGCGCCGTGTCGAGATTGTCAGCAACATCCGCACCGGAAGTCATCTGCACAGCGGCAACCTTCATATACCCGGCCGCCTGCCGCTTGTGGGGGTTTCCATCTGCAGGTCAAGACCGGCCGCGCCGCGCCGCACCTTCAAATGTGCATCGGCGTATATGTCTCCTGCGGCCAGCAGCTCGCTGACAAAGACCGCGCCGCTGACAGGCGGCAGTACCACATCGCGGCGCTCGCGATTCCAGGTCGCGATATAGGGAGACAGTTCAAGGCGCGCAAGCTTGCCGCTCAACACCACCGCAGGCTCGGCTGCCAATGACACCGGACCGCTGCCGCCGAAGCGCACGCTGCCGCGCTCGACGCGCCACGCGTTGTCGCCAACGGCGCTGATCTCAAAGACACTGTGCAGACGGTCCGCAAGCGCGAAACGCAGCTCAGCGCGCTCAGCTGAGCCTGCAACATCGATGTGCAGCGGCGCCGCGATACCGGCAGCCTTGGTGAGCGGCTCAGGCAGGCGGCTCGTGACCCCCGTCAGCGTCGCATCGAGCCGCCCTTGCCAGCGGGCACGGTGCCGGCGCGAATCCGGCGTCAGCAGAAAATCGCCATTCCATTCGGCGTCTCCAGAGAGTGCATCCGGGTCCGCAAATGTTCCCAGCGCCGCAAGCTTGCGCACATCGAGGAGCCCCTGCGCCTTCACGGCAAATACGCGCGTATGCCGCTCGCTGCGTTCCGCCACGTGCAGCGATACCGGGCCGCCAAGCCAGCGCGCCGTCAAGAGCGAGCGCTGCAGGTGTCCACCATCAAAGGCGAGCGAGCCTCGTACCGCTTCAAGCGGCGGCACCCCAGGACCCGTCAGCACCGTCGCCCCCTCAAGCGAGATGGCGATACGCGCATGTGTGCGACCGTGCGCAGCGTCTGTGCGCGTGCTGCCATCAGGCAGGACCGCAAAATCGAAGTCAAACAGCGCCTCACCGCGTGCCGTCAAGGTGGCCACGTCAGGCACGCAGCCGCGCAGCTGCGGATGTGCGCTCACCCAGGAGAGCGTGTTCTCCAAAGCCCCCGCAGCGTGCCCGTCAATTTGTATGGGTGCTTGACCATCGGCGCGCCATTGCAGCTGCAGTGGGCCCAACTGCAACGGTCCGGCGCGGCCCTTCTCAACCCACGCCGTGATCCGCGTGTCATTCCAGTCAATGCGCGCATCGACTCCCTCGGCGTCAAGCCCGGGCGCATCGGATACCACCGCATCCTTGAGTGCCAGTGAACCGCTGAAAATGCCACCGCGAGTGAGCGTGAAGCGCGCATCTTCAATGCGGCCAGCCTTCAGGCGCGACACTGCCGGCCCGAAGTGCGCTGCGAGATCCGCACCACCGAGCTTGCGCAGCAGCATGACGTCAGCGTCCGCAAGCTCACCTTGCAGCTGCAGCTGCAGTGGCGCGTCTGCCGTCGGCGCAAGAGCATTGCCGCTGATGCGCAGCCGGCCTCCGTCATGCTTGAGATATAGACCGTCGGTTGCGAGCTGCAGACCCCGATCCGTGCGGCTGACGAGAAGATGACTCGCCACATCCAGATCCTGCAGCGGCTCCTGCGGATGCTCTGCAAGTTCGAGCCGCGCAGCACGGCCCTCGAGGTCGATCCTCCAGGTGCGTTCGTCACCGGATATCCGGCCGTCAAGACCGCTCAGCGCGAACGCATGCGATGCAGTCGCAAACCCAATATTTTCAAGTTTGGCGCTTACGAGCAGGCGCGCGCCCGGTTGACGATGCGCATCCCAGTCGACCTGTACATCCGCGGCTGAACCTGCGAACTGCATGCCTGCATTAAGCTGGGGTGCAAACCAGGCGCCGAGCGCTGCGAGCGACGCAAGCGGCAGGATCGTCGCACTCGCGTGCACACTTGCGCCCGTCACATCGGCTTCAACATGAGCATCGGATGCGGCAGCCTCGCGTCCCGCACCGCCGACCTCAAGGCCGTCGATCTCGGCGTGCCAGCTGGCGCCGCGGCGCCGCAGACGAAAGTCACCGCGCACCTCATCAAGGCGCAGGCGCTGCGCGGATGGCAGTGCACCGGCAAATTCAACCCCACCGGCCTGTACCGAACCTGCCGCGCTATCGAGACGGCCGGCGCTGAACTCGGCGTGTCCGATGAGGTCCCCGGCACCGGCGGCGGGCAGGAAGCTTGCAAGCTGCGGCGCGTCCTGCAATAGCTCGCGCCAGCCGGCGAACGCAAGGTGCGGGCCCTCAAAGCGCACGTTGCCGCTGAGACTCTTCGCATCGTTGAGATCGCCGCGCATGCGCAGGTCGATACGAGCGCTCGTGCCCAGCCGTTCCGGCAGCAGCACGAACGCCTGCGCGCTCCATTGACTATTGGCGCGGTACACAAAGGCATGCCGCAGCGCGAGCACCACGGCTTCTGCGTGTTGACCGGCAGCGGCAATGCGCAGCGTCCCGCCCTCAATATCCACGCGCCCATCGCGCCAGCCGGAAAGAATCGCATTGCCGCTGCCCGACGCCGCCACGGCGCTCGTGGTCGCGAGCGGAGCTGCGATGCGAGGCAGATCGATGTCGGGGGCGATGAGGGTGATGCGCCCGACCTGCAACCTGCCGCTCTGCAGCGTACGCCAGGGATCAAAGGAGACAACAAGTTCGGGTGCGCGCAACAGCACGGCAGCCTGCCCTGGCGTGCCGAGCTCAACGCGCGAGAACACCGCCTCCGGGCCATACCAACCCCAACGCAGGGCTAACTCATCGAAGCGCAGGTTAAGACCGGTCTGCGCACGCACCAGTGCCTCGAGCGCTGCGCGATGCTGCGGCACGCGCGCGGCCCTGAGTTCATAGGCAAAGAGCATGAAGCCTGCGCACAGCGCAACAGCCGCGGCGCCCAGCGCTGCACTGCGCAGCCAGCGCATCGACCGCTCGTGTCTTAACCAGGAGAGCCAGTGCCCCACACACCACCTCTTAAGTGTCTATATCAGCACCACATCGTACTGATCCACGCCATAGAGTGCTTCGGCCTGCAGTCGCAGCGGTCGACCGACCTGGGACTCGAGCTCCGCGGTCGCGGCCGACTCCTCATCGAGCAGCCGTTCCACCACATCCTGATGGGCCAGTATCAGGAGCTCGCGGCTTGCAAACTGCCTGCTCTGTCGCACTATTTCGCGAAAAATCTCGTAGCAGACGGTCTGCGCGGTTTTGTTGAAGCCGCGGCCCTGACAGGTACGGCACGGCTCGCACAGCAGGTGTTCGAGACTCTCGCGCGTGCGCTTGCGAGTCATCTCGACAACGCCGAGCGGCGAGAGGCTCATGACCTGAGTCGCGGCGCGATCGCCGGAGAGCGCCCGCTCGAGCGCCGCCAATACCTGGCGGCGATGCGACTCATCGTGCATGTCAATGAAGTCGATAATGATGATGCCGCCCAGATTGCGCACGCGCAGTTGGCGTGCAATGGTAACCGCCGCCTCAAGATTGGTGCGGTAGATCGTCTCCTCGAGGTTGCGGTGGCCGACGTAGGCGCCGGTATTGACGTCAATCGTCGTCATCGCTTCGGTCTGGTCTATCATGAGGTGACCGCCTGACTTCAAGAGCACCTTCTGCTGTAACGCCTGGCCAATCTCCTCCTCGATCCCGTGCAGATCAAATATCGGACGCGCACCCGCGTACAGTTCGATGCAACGCACCGCCGCGGGAACGAAGCTTGCCGCAAAGCGCACCATGCGCTCGTGTTCGAGCGGTGAGTCGACCAGTACGCGCTCGACGCCGCGAGCAAGCTCGTCGCGCAACAGACGCAGCGGCAACGGCAGATCCTCGTGAACGATCTCACCCGAGCGCACGTTGAGACTGCTCGCGCGCACGTGCTTCCAGAGCTTCTGCAGATACGCTATATCCTCACCGAGGCTCGCAGCCGAGACGCCCTGCGCCGCGGTGCGCACGATGTAGGCGCCGCTCTCGGCGCCGCCGAGCATCGCGGTGATCAGCGCCTTCAGGCGCGCGCGCTCACCCTCCTCCTCGATGCGGCTCGACACGCCAACGCCTGAGCCGTGCGGCATGTAGACGACATACTTCGACGGCAATGAGACAAAGGTCGTCAGCCGCGCACCCTTGGTGCCAAGCGGATCCTTGATCACCTGCACCAGAATGTCGGCGCCTTCGCTTACCAGGCGGCGAATGTCATCGACTTGCGGCAGAGCGACGAGCGTGTCCTCGGGCCTTTCGAAGGCAATGTCGGCGGCGTGCAGAAACGCGGTACGCTCAAGCCCAATCTCGACAAACGCCGCCTGCATGCCAGGCAGCACCCGTGAGACGCGGCCCTTGTAGAGATTGCCCACAAGACCGCGGCGGCTGACGCGCTCGAGGTACACCTCCTGCAGCACGCCGCTTTCAAGCAGCACCGCACGGGTTTCGCCCGGGGCGACATTTATAAAAATCTCAACGCTCATGGATTGTTGCGACGCCCGTACGGCACGCCGGCCGCGCGCAGCAGTGCTGCGGTCTCAAATAGCGGCAGACCCATGACGCCGGAGTAACTGCCGTGCAAGGATTCAATGAAGGCCGCCGCAAATCCCTGGATTGCATACGCACCGGCTTTGTCAACGGGCTCGCCGCTGTCCCAATAGTCACGGCACTCCGCGGCGCTGAGTGCGCGAAAGCGCACGCGGCTTACATTGATCACGCAGTTAAGCGCGCGCGCATCGGCAAGTGCAACCGCAGTCAACACCTCGTGTTCGCGCCCGGAGAGCTGCGCCAGCATGCCAAGCGCCGCCTCGCGCCCGCCGGGTTTGCCGTAAATAATGCCGTCGAGCACGACGGCGGTGTCGGCGCCCAGCACCGGTAGCGACGACTCAATTTGGCGTACCGCGGCGGCCTTGGCGCAGGCCATGCGCTGCACGTACGCAGGCGCCGTCTCGCCCGGTTGCACAGTCTCATCGAGGTGCGCCGCGCGAGCGCTGTGCGCAACACCGAGCTGCAGCAACAGCTCACGGCGGCGTGGCGACGCCGAGGCGAGCAGGAGTACGGGCTTGGCTGCGGCCATCAGCAATCATTCGCGATGGTAGGGATGATTTTCGAGCACGCTCTGCGCGCGATACAGCTGCTCGGCGAGTAATACGCGCACCAGCGCGTGCGGCAGGGTTAATCGCGACAGTGACAATTTGAAATCCGCTCGCGCCAGCACGTCCGGATCGAGGCCATCAGGGCCGCCAATTATAAACGCAAGCTCACGTCCCGCCTGCCGACGTGCGTCGAGCCAGGAGGCGAACTCCCGGGTCGTAAACTCATCGCCCTTCTCATCGAGCGCCACCACAAACTCTTTCGGGCGCAGTGCGACCAGGAGCCGTTTGGCCTCAATACGCACCGCGGCTTGCGCGGCACTCGGCGCGCCGCGCGGGCCCGCCGGGATCTCGAGCAGCGTGAGCTTCAAGCTCGAGCGCAAGCGCATCGTATAGTCGGCGTAGGTTTCTCGCACCCAGTCGGGCATGCGCGACCCTACCGCGAGCACGCGAATGCGCATATCTTTGAATCGTCAGCGCGAACGTTTCGCGGCGGGCGCAGGCGGCTCCCACAGTTTTTCCAAACCATAGAACTCGCGCACGCGCGGCAGCATGACGTGGACGAGAATGTCCTGCAGGTCAACCAACACCCATTCCGCATCGCGCGATCCTTCGATACCGAGCGGCCGAAAGCCCGCGGCTTTAGCTTTGTCGACCACTTGCTCGGCGATGGAACGCACGTGCCGATCCGAATTGCCGGAAGCAATGATCATGGTATCGGCAATATCAGTGAGGCCCCGGACGTCGAGTGTCACCACGTTAACGGCCTTCATGTCTTCGAGCGCGGCAGTCACGATGCCCGGCAATGGGGATGCGCGGCGGGGGGCGCGGCGCGTGCGGCTACGGCTCGTCGTTTTCAGCTTGAGGATCTCCCGGGCGGTTCACGCTTTTCGGCAGCATAGCATCTCGTCTCGCTGATGATCCTACGCACTTCCTCCGGAACGAGATAGCGCGGATCGTTCCCGGCGGCGATCAGCTGGCGCAGGTCCGTGGATGAGATCTCCAACTGCGTAACCGCGTGCACATAGATGCGGCCCGCGCGCCGCTCGTGCAGATCGCGCACGCTGCCCGTGCCGCGGTCGACCATGATCTCGCCGAGCGGACCCATGCTGGGCGCGCGCCAGCCCGGGCGATGCGCAACGATGATGTGCGCAAGATCCAGAAGCTCGCGCCAGCGATGCCAGTTGGGCAGTCCCAAAAATGCATCCATTCCCAACAAGAGACACAGGGAGCGCTCGGGATATTCGTGCCGCAGTTCGGTCAAGGTATCGACCGAATAGGACACTCCCGTGCGGCGCACCTCGCGATCGTCAACAACGAACGCGCCCTGATCGGCCACCGCCGCCTGCACCATCTGCAGACGCAGCTGCGCCGGCGCATGCGGCTGTTCGCGATGCGGCGGGCTGCCGGTCGGCATGAAGCGCACCTCGGCTAGGTGCAGCGCCTGCCACAACTCAAAAGCCGTGCGCAAATGCCCATAGTGGAGCGGATCAAAGGTTCCACCGAAGAGCCCGATCGGTTGCATTATTATTGATACCTATTTGAAACGGCACGCGGCAGTGGCAGCAGCGCGCGCGTGCAGAATTCCGCCGCAAGCAGCGCGATCTCGTCCCACGCATCGCCCTTCATGCGGCCCTTGATCATGCGATCGGCGCGCTCCGCGCGCACGATCATGCGAGCAAATGGCACGCCGCGTGCGCGCCGCAATCCTTTTACGAGCGCCTCGGTCTGGCGTTGCCAGCTGCGCGGCGCGGCGCCGCCGCCGGCAGCGGCCGCCTGCGCATGCCACAGGTCGCGCACCGCCTTGTTGACGGCCCAGAGCACGAGCGTCGGTTCCACCCCTTCGGCGCGCAGGCCCGCGAGCACATGCAAGGCACGCGCGCTGTCTCCCGCCAGCGCAGCCGCGCCCAATTGCGCGACATCAAAGCGGGCGCTGTCGCCGACGCTTGCGAGCACAGCTTGGGCTCCTACCGCGGCGTCCGCGTAAAGTAGCCGCAGCTTCTCCAGTTCCTGCTGCGCGGCCAAGAGGTTGCCTTCGGTGCGCTCGGCCAGAACCTCAAGCGCTTCATCATCCGCCTGCACTCCGAGCCGCCGGCAGCGTCCCTTGAGCCAGGCCACGAGGCGTTCGGCATCGACGGGCCAGATGGGCAGGAGCGCGCCGTGCGCTTCAATCGACTTCACCCAACTCGCGCTCTGCGCATCCCGCTCGAGGCGCGGCGCAATGATGAGCACCAGCATGTCAGGGTCACGCAACTCCGCAAGCCTCAAAAGTGCAGCCCCACCGGCCACCCCCGGCTTGGCGCTTGCAAGGCGGATCTCGAGGATGCGGCGTGCGGCAAACAGCGACAGATTGTTGACACTGGCAGCAACGGCGTCCCAGTCGGACACGCGCTCGATGAAATGCGTCTCGCGTTCGGCGAAGCCTGCCGCCCGCGCGCCTGCGCGCAGCGCATCGGCTGCCTCGCCCACGAGCAGCGGCTCATCGCCCGAGACGAGATAAACGCCAAGCGGCGCTTGCTGAAGATGGGCGGGCAATGATTCCAAACTCAATTTCACAACTGCGATTTCCCGCACTAAGGGTTAAGGGCGCCGCGGGATTATCGGTGAGTTGCCGGCCTCCCGGCCACCGGCTAGGCTTGCAGCCTCTATGGATACTCTTTTTCAGCGGATTATCGCAGGCGAGCTGCCTGCGCAAATCGTTTATCGCGACGCGCGCGTCACCGCATTCCGCGACATTCGGCCGCGCGCGCCGACACACATTCTGATCGTGCCGAACAAGCTCATCGCGACCGCCAATGATATCGCGGATGAGGATGAGGCCCTGATCGGCCACCTCTTTACCGTGGCGCGCGATCTTGCCAAGCAGGAAGGCATCGCGGCAGAGGGCTACCGTCTCATCATCAACTGCAACACCCACGGCGGACAGGAAGTCTATCACCTGCACGTGCACCTCCTGGGCGGCAAGCCGCTTGGGCCCATGGTTCAAGGTTAGATCCCATGGCGAGCCGAGCGCGCGCTAAACGGGCGCCAGCGAAGAGCACACTGCGCGAGCTGTACCCGGCGCTGTCGCCCTACCGCAGCGGCTTGCTGCGCGTCAGCGACCTGCACGAGATGTATTTCGAGGAATCCGGCAATCCCGACGGCAAACCGGCGCTGTTTCTGCATGGCGGCCCCGGCGGCGGCACCGAGGGAAAAATGCGCCGCTTCTTTGATCCGCAGCGCTACCGCATTGTGCTGCTGGATCAGCGCGGCTGCGGCAAGAGTCGCCCGCATGCGTCGCTCGTCGACAACACGACCTGGGATCTGGTCGCCGACATTGAACGGCTGCGCGAACACTTGGCGATTGCGAGTTGGCAGGTGTTTGGCGGCTCGTGGGGTTCAACTCTGGCGCTTGCCTATGCGCAGACACACCCGCAGCGGGTGACCGAACTCGTACTGCGCGGCATTTTTCTGCTGCGCCGCTGGGAGCTTGAGTGGTTCTACCAGGACCCCGGTGGCGCTGCAGCGCTTTATCCTGATCTTTGGGAGCATTACGTCGCACCAATTCCGCTCGCGGAGCGTGCTGACATGATGGCCGCCTACTATCGCCGTCTGACGAGCACCAATCCCGCCGAGCTTTCGCAGGCCGCCAAGGCCTGGGCACTGTGGGAAGCGGCGACCAGCTTCCTCAAACAGAACTCCCTGTACACGGCGAAGCTCGGGCAGGATACGCATTCGGAAGCATTCTCGCGCATCGAATGCCACTATTTCGTCAACGGCGGGTTTCTCGCCACCCCCAATCAGCTCATCGAAAATGTAGGCCGCATCCGCCACATCCCTGCGGTGATCGTGCAGGGTCGCTATGACATCGTCTGTCCCCTGCGCAGCGCCTGGGAATTGCATCGCGCCTGGCCGGAGGCGGATCT
>DATCBZ010000202.1:0-2266 GCA_036511555.1 Steroidobacteraceae bacterium | reverse complement strand
GATCTCGAAGAAGCCGCTTGAAGTACGTATGGGCAGCGGCAAGGGCAACATCGAGTATTGGATCGCGCGCGTGCAGCCCGGCAAGGTACTGTTTGAGATGGAAGGCGTCGATGAGGTGACGGCGCGTGAGGCGTTCCGCCTGGCGGGCTCGAAGCTTTCGGTATCAACCATGTTTGTGAAACGGCAGGTGCGCTAGATGGACGCCAAAGAGCTGCGCAGCAAAAAGGCGCCGGAGCTTGCGGATGAACTCGTGAAACTGCGCAAGGAGCAGTTTTCCCTGCGCCTGCAGCGCGCGACCGGGCAGTTACCCAAGCCCGACCAGTTCACCAAGGTACGGCGCAACATTGCGCGCCTGAAGACCATCATGAACGAGGCGAAGACAAGCGCCGCCGGAGATAAAAAGTGAGCACCGATTCGCCGACCGAAGCGCAAGCGACTGACAAGCAGCCGCGCACCCTCACCGGAAAGGTCGTCAGCACCAAAATGCAGAAGACGATCGCGGTTGAGATCGAGCGCCTGGTGAAGCATCCGCAGTACGGCAAATACATTCGCCGCACGACCAAGCTGCTCGCCCACGATGAGAAGGGCGAATCGCATGAGGGCGACACCGTGACCATTACGCCGTGTCGGCCGTTGTCACGGCATAAGTCCTGGCGATTGGTTGCAATCGTGGGCAAGGCCGCGGGCACTTGAGCGAAAAGGTAGAAGCACCATGATCCAGATGCGCACGATGTTGAATGCCGCCGATAACAGCGGCGCGCGCACCTTGATGTGTATCAAGGTGTTGGGCGGTACGCGCCGCCGCTATGCAACGGTCGGCGACGTCATCAAGGTCAGCGTCAAGGATGCGATCCCGCGCGGTAAGGTCAAAAAGGGCGAGGTCTACGATGCCGTTGTGGTGCGCACCAAGTTCGGCGTGCGCCGGCCGGATGGCTCGCTCATCCGCTTCGACGGCAACGCGGCGGTTTTGCTGACGCCGAAACTTGAGCCGATCGGCACCCGTATCTTTGGACCGGTCACACGCGAGCTGCGCAACGTGCAGTTCATGAAGATCATTTCGCTCGCACCGGAAGTGTTATGAGGAAGATCAGAAAAAACGATCAGGTCGTGGTGCTGTCGGGGCGCGATAAGGGCCGCCGCGGCGCCGTCCTGGAAGTGCTGGCCGACGGCCATCTCATCGTCGAAGGCATCAACGTTGTGAAGAAGCACCAGCGCGGCAACCCGCAGGCTGGCCAGGCTGGCGGCATCGTCGACAAGACCATGCCCATTCGCGCATCCAAAGTTGCCGTCTGGAATCCTTCGGGCACCAAGGGCGATCGTGTCGGGGTCAAGACCTTGAACGATGGCAGGAAGGTGCGCTTCTTCAAATCAAACGGAGAAATGATCGACGCGTAAGCGTCGACATTAGACACTCATGACGAGGCTGCAGCAGTTCTACCGCGAGAAGGTCGTTCCCCGTTTGACGCAGGAACTCGGCCTTCAAAACCCGATGCAGGTGCCGCGCATCACGAAGATCACCATCAACATGGGGGTCGGCGAGGCGGTGGCCGATAAGAAAGTGATGGACGCAGCGGTTGCCGATCTGACCAAGCTCTCCGGGCAGAAGCCGCTCATCTGCAAATCGAAGAAGTCGATCGCCTCGTTCAAGCTGCGCGAGGGATTGCCGGTGGGCTGCAAGGTGACCTTGCGCGGCGCGCGCATGTACGAGTTCCTGGACCGCCTGATCAGCATCGCCATTCCGCGCATCCGCGATTTTCGCGGCGTGTCGCCGCGCTCCTTCGACGGCCGCGGCAACTACAGCCTGGGCGTCAAAGAGCAGATCATCTTCCCCGAAATCCAGTACGACCAGGTCGATCAGATCCGGGGCATGGACATCACGATTACGACGACTGCCGTCGATAACAAACAGGGTCGAGCGCTGCTCGAGGCTTTCAGCTTCCCGTTCCGGAAGTAATGAGGATTTCTTAAGACTATGGCGAAAACCAACATGGTCATGCGCGAGAAGCATCGCGCTGAGGTTGTGAAGAAATACGCATCGCGACGTGCCGAGCTGAAGGAGACGATCCGCAGCCCGAAGACTTCGCACGAGGATCGCCAGGCGGCGCAGGCGAAGCTGCAGGCTATGCCGCGCGATGCAAGTCCTTCGCGGCAGAGGAACCGCTGTGCGATCACCGGTCGCTCCCGCGGCGTGTACCGCAAGTTCGGCCTGTCGCGCGTAAAGATTCGCGAAGTCGCCAATCGTGGCGAAATTCCGGGCCTCGTCAAG
>DATCBZ010000201.1:0-4596 GCA_036511555.1 Steroidobacteraceae bacterium | reverse complement strand
AGCGCCGCCGCCGCAACTTCGGCGCCGCCGCTCGTCAGCGGCACGCCACCGACTTCGGTGAACGCCGGCGCCAAGTACGAATACACCCCCCAAGTGGCGAACCCCGAAGAGCAGCTATTCGCCTACGACATCAGCAACAAGCCCGACTGGGCGGTGTTTGACGATACGACTGGAGAGCTCTCGGGTATACCGCAGGTCAGCGACGTGGGCACCAGCGCCGAAATTGAGATCGGCGTTTCGAACGGGACGAGCCGCGCAGTAATCGGCCCCTTCCGCATCACGGTAAAGCCGCAAGCAATCACGCCGCCAGTCACCCCGACAGCGCCGCCAACCATCGCCGGTTCGCCGGCCGCGACCGTGACCGCCGGGCAGAGCTACCAGTTTATCCCCACCGTCACTGATCCGAGCGGCGCGGCATTGAGCTTTGCGATCGTCAATCGACCCGCATGGGCCACATTCAGCACCGCAACGGGTCAATTATCCGGCACCCCGACGAGTGCGAATGTCGGCGCCTTCGCCAATATTCTGATCAGCGTCTCCGACGGCAATGAAACCCTCGTGCTGCCGGCGTTCTCAATCAGCGTTGCAGCGGCGCAAAACGACGCAGCCACGATCTCAGGCACTCCCGCGGCTACTGTGATCGCGGGCGCAAATTACTCCTTCACGCCAAGCGCCACGGATCCGGACGGCCGCGCACTCACCTTCAGCATTCAAAATGCGCCATCCTGGTCGAGTTTCAGCGCCAGCACGGGACAGCTCTCGGGAACGCCGCACACGAACGATGTCGGCAGCTTCGCCAACATCGCGATCACGGTCAGCGACGGCACTCTCACCGCCGCGCTGCCGGCGTTCGCGATTCAGGTCCGGGCGCCGGTCGACAACGCGCCGACGATCACGGGCACGCCGGCAACGAGCGTGGTCGTAGGAACGAACTATTTGTTCACACCGGTCGCAACCGACCCGGACGGCAAACCGATTAGGTTCTCAATTCAGGGTCAGCCTTCGTGGGCAAGCTTCAGTACGGCGACCGGCCAGCTCTCCGGAACGCCGACGAGCGCGAATGTTGGCAGCTTTACGAATATTGTCATCACGGTCAGCGACTCGAGCCTCACCGCCTCCCTGCCCGCCTTTGCGATTCTGGTGCAGGCGCAGCCGGATCACGCACCGCTGATCAGCGGCACACCGCCCGCCAGCGTCGTCGCGGGCGCGAGCTACTCTTTCAAGCCGACGGCGAGCGATCCCGAGGGCAACGCCCTCACCTTCTCGATTGCGAACCAGCCTTCCTGGGCCAGCTTCAACGCGAACACGGGACGGTTATCCGGTACGCCGGCCAAGGCCGAGGTCGGCATCTTTGCCAACATCGTGATCAGCGTGGGGGACGGCACCTTCACGAGCTCACTAGCCGCTTTTTCGATTGACGTCGAGGCGCCGGCGGACGCGGCACCCGTGATCTCAGGCACGCCCGCTACCAGCGTCGTCGCCGGCACGGCTTATTTGTTCAGGCCGACGGCGAGCGACCCGGATGGCAATTCACTCACGTTCTCGGTTGCCAATCTGCCGAGTTGGGCGAGCTTTGCGCCTGGCTCGGGCCTCATCTCCGGAACACCGAGCACCGCCAATGTCGGCAGCTTCGGCAACCTTGTCATCACGGTAAGCGACGGAACCCTGCAGAGCAGCTTGCCGGGCTTTACGATCACCGTGACCTCGCCTGCCAATCCGCCACCGACCATTGGCGGCACGCCTGCGACCACCGTCAACGCCGGATCGGCCTACAGTTTCACGCCCACCGCCTCCGATCCTAACCACAACGCGCTCACCTTCAGCATCGACAATCCGCCAGGCTGGGCGTCGTTCAATGCACAAACCGGCCAGCTCTCGGGCACACCCGCGGCCGGTGATGTGGGCAGCTACGCCAACATCAGCATTCGGGTCAGCGACGGCACGTCGACGGCGTCGCTTGCGCCGTTCAGCATCACCGTGACACAGGCAGCAAACGGCAGCGTGACTCTGAATTGGATTGCGCCGACGCAAAACACCGACGGCTCGCCGCTGACGAACCTTGCCGGATACCACATCTATTACGGTACGTCCGCGAACAACCTTAACCAGTCGCTAGTGGTGGCAAACCCCGGGCTTACGACCTACGTACTCGGAAACCTTGCGGCCGGCACTTGGTACTTTGCCGTCAACGACTACACGAGCACGGCCGTTGAGAGCGCGGTCTCAAATGTCGTCAGCAAGGCGATTCCGTAGGCGGTTCGTGTCTTCAATTCGTCACGAGCGCCGACATGAATTCATTCACCGACATCGCGTCGAGCTTCGAAGGATTCGTAAACAAGCCTTGCACGAGCGCGCTTTGCTTGGGCGAAAAGTGTGCGGCAACCGCCGCCTCAAATTTTTGCACGAGTAGCGGTCTGCCTTCGGCGCGACGGCGTCTATGGCCGATGGGCACATCGATCTGCACGCGCGGCGTGGCGCTGCCGTCGCGGAAGAATACCTGCAGCGCATTGCCGATGTAGCGTTTATCGGCTGCGTAGTAGTCCTGCGTGAAATCGATATTCTCGCGAACCTGCATGCGCGCGCGCAACGCGTCAATGCGCGGATCCTGCGCAACGTCATCCTCGTAGTCCTCGGCCCGCAGGTGCCCGAATACGAGCGGCACGGCCACCATGTACTGGATGCAGTGATCGCGATCGGCGGGGTTGGCGAGCGGGCCGGTCTTGTCGATGATGCGCACTCCGGGCTCCTGGGTCTCAATCACGATTCGCTCGACGTCATCCAGACGCGGCGCCACGAGCGGATGCAGCTTGACGGCGCACTCGACCGCGGTTTGCGCGTGAAATTCCGCCGGGTAGGAGATCTTGAAGAGCACGTTCTCCATGACGTAGGAGCCAAAAGGCTGCGGCAAAATAAAGGCCTTGCCTTTGAAGAGCACGTCATAGAAGCCCCAGGTCGCTGCAGAGAGCGCTGAGGGATAACCCATCTCGCCGGTGAGCGCGATCAATGCATGGCGCACGGCACGGCTCGTCGCATCTCCGGCCGCCCAGCTTTTTCTCGAGCCGGTATTGGGAGCGTGCCGATAGGTACGCAGCGCAGCGCCGTCGATCCAGGCATTTGAGACGGCATTGACGACCTGCTCGAGGCTTGCGCCCAACAGCGCCGTTGCGACCGCGGTTGAGGCGACGCGCACCAGAATCACGTGGTCGAGACCAACGCGGTTGAAGCTGTTCTCGAGCGCGAGGATGCCTTGAATTTCATGCGCCTTCACCATTGCGGTGAGGAGGTCGCGTACGCTTGGCGGCGCCTTGCCATGCATGCGCGCCTGGCGCGCAAGATAGTCCGCGACGGCGAGAATCGCGCCTAGATTGTCGGAAGGGTGTCCCCACTCCGCAGCAAGCCAGGTGTCATTGAAGTCGAGCCAGCGCACCATCGCGCCGATTGAGAACGCCGCCTGCACCGGATCGAGCTCAAAGGAGGTTCCCGGCACGCGCGCGCCACCTTGCATGCTAGCGCCCGGCACTACCGGACCCAGAAGCTTTGTGCAGGCCGGATACTTCAATGCCAGAAATCCGCAGGCGAGCGTATCCATGAGGCAGTCGCGTGCGGTGTCAAACGCAAGCGGACTTGTGATTACAAAGTTGCGCGCGTACTCGGCGATCGCAACCAGAATCGGATCCGCATCCGGACGTTTGGCGGATTTGGCGGCGTGCATGTGCGAAGCCTAGGTGCGCGCGTCGATGGGCACGAACTTGCGGTTCTGCGCGCCTATGTAGTTGGCCGTCGGGCGAATGATCTTGCCGTCGGTGCGCTGTTCGACGACGTGCGCCGCCCAGCCGGTCGTGCGTGCAATCACGAACAGCGGCGTAAACATCGAGGTCGGTACGCCCATCATGTGATACGACACGGCGGAGAACCAGTCGAGATTCGCGAACATCTGCTTCGCATCCTTCATTACCCGCTCGATGCGCTCTGCAACGGTGAAGAGTTTGGTGTCGCCCGCCTCCTCGCTCAAGCGCCGCGCAAGCTCGCGAATCACCACGTTGCGCGGATCGGAAATCGTGTACACGGGATGGCCGAAACCGATGATGACTTCTTTACTCTGCAAGCGAGCGCGGATATCCGTCTCCGCGGCCTGCGCCGAGTCGTAACGGCCCTGGATCTGGGCGGCCGCTTCATTCGCGCCGCCATGTTTGGGCCCGGCGAGGGCGCCGATCGCACCGACGATGCAGGAGTAGATATCCGCACCGGTGCCGGCGATCACGCGCGCAGCGAATGTAGACGCGTTGAACTCGTGTTCCGCATACAAAATGAGGGACGTGTGCATGGCGCGGACCCAGGAGGCGCACGGTACGCGTCGATGCAAGAGATGCAGGAAGTGTCCGCCAATTGAGTCGTCCTCGGTCTCAACATGGATGCGATTGCCGCTGTGACTGTAGTGATACCAATACGTGAGCATCGAGCCGGTAGAGGCGATGAGCCGATCGGCGATGTCGCGCGCCGGCGCAAGCGCATGCGCTTCGCTCTCAGGCAGCGTACAGCCGAGCACCGAGACTGCGGTGCGCAGCACGTCCATGGGTTGAGATGCCGCCGGCAACA
>DATCBZ010000200.1:0-6345 GCA_036511555.1 Steroidobacteraceae bacterium | reverse complement strand
CCGCCGTGACCGGCGACATGTTTGGCCGCGCGAGCCACGCTGTTGCGGGCTTGGGCGTCGAACTCATCGACGTGCGGGTGCAGCGCATCGACCTGCCGGAAGATGTCGCCACGCGCGTCTACGACAGCATGAAGCAGAACTTCGCGAAGATCGCGAGCCGTCTGCGCGGCGAGGGTTCGAGCGCCGCGGTGCGCATCCGCGCGACCGCCGAGCGCCAACGCACGGAAATCCTCGCGGCCGCCGAGCGCGATGCCCTGCGCGTGCGCGGCCAGGCCGATGCAGAAGCTGCGCAGATCTTCGCGCGCGCCTATGCAAGTAATCCCGACTTCTACGCTTTTTACAGAAGCCTGCAGGCGTATGAGCGCTCCCTCGGCAAGGACGGTGACGTACTCGTCATCACGCCGGACGGCGAGTTCTTCAAATACTTCAAGGATCCCGGCAGTCCCGGTAGTCCGGGCAAGCCGGGTAAACGCTGATCGCCGCCGCAGGCCTGGCCGCATCGCACGCTCATGCTGCACCTGTCGGATCTCATCGCTGCGGTCGCGCTGTTCTTCGTGCTTGAGGGCATGGCGCCATTTTTAAATCCCAGTGGTATGAAGCGCGCGTTGACGCGCCTGCTTGAGATCGGTGACCGCGAGCTGCGTATCGCAGGACTGGGCAGCATGTTGGTCGGACTGGCAATTCTGTTTCTGGTGCGCTGAGCGTGGGCAAGTTCGTCATCGTGATCGGTACCCAGTGGGGCGATGAGGGCAAGGGCAAGATCATTGATCTTTTGACGGAGCGTGCCGTTGCCGTCGCGCGCTTCCAAGGCGGCCACAACGCCGGGCACACGCTCGTGATCGGCGGCAAGAAGACGATCCTCTCGCTCATTCCTTCGGGAATTCTGCGTGCGCAGGTGCGCTGCTTCATTGGCAATGGCGTGGTGCTGTCGCTCGAGGCGCTTTTGAGCGAGGCGCAGATGCTGATCGGGCAGGGCGTACCGGTGTTCGAGCGCCTGCGTATCTCGCCATCCTGTCCGCTTATTCTGCCCTCGCACGTCGTGCTCGACCGCGCGCGCGAGCAGGCGCGCGGTGCCAATGCGATCGGCACGACCGGTCGCGGCATCGGGCCCGCATATGAGGACAAGGCGGCGCGCCGCGCGCTGCGCGTTGCCGATCTTTTTCAACGCGACCGTTTTGGCGCGCGCTTGGGCGAAGTGCTCGATTTCCACAACTTCATTCTGCAGCGCTACTACCGTCAGCCGCCGATCGATTTTCAGAAGACGCTCGATACGCAGCTTGCACTCGGCGCTCAGATCGAGCCTCTCGTAACCGATGTCACGCTCGCGCTGGAAGCCTTGCGCGTTGCCGATGCCAATGTGCTGTTCGAGGGCGCGCAGGGGGCGATGCTGGATGTGGATCTGGGCACCTATCCGTTTGTGACTTCCTCCAACACGACGGCCGGTTTTGCAAGCTCCGGCACCGGCATCGGGCCGCGCGCCTTCGGCGCCGTGCTCGGCATCGTCAAGGCCTACACGACGCGCGTGGGTGCAGGCCCGTTTCCGACCGAGCTCTTCGATGAGTGCGGCGAGCACCTATCGCGTGTCGGCCATGAATTCGGTTCGGTGACCGGCAGAAAGCGCCGTTGCGGCTGGTTCGATGCGGTGGCGCTGCGGCGCGCGATCATTCATTCGACCGTGTCGGGCCTGTGCATCACCAAACTCGACGTGCTCGACGGTCTCGACACGCTGCGCATCTGCGTGGGCTACAGCATCGACGGCAAGGTGGCGGCCGATCCGCCGCTGTGTGTGGATTCGTACGCGGAGATCGAACCGGTGTACGAGGAGATGCCCGGGTGGAAAGAGTCGACCATCGGCATCCGCGAGTACGCGGGCCTGCCCGCCAACGCGCGCGCCTATCTTGCGCGCATCCAGAGCCTCGTGAACGTCCCGATCGATATGGTCTCAACCGGTGCGGAGCGCGACGACACCATCGTGCTGCGCCACCCGTTCAATAGTTGAAGGCGTGTTCGGGGCTGCATGAGCGTAACGGGCTATGCGCGGCATGGCGATGTCGCTGTGATCACGATGGACAATCCGCCGGTCAATGGCCTGAGCCAAGCGCTGCGCCACGGCGTGCTCGCCGGCATGCAGCGCGCCCAGGACGACTCACAGGTGCGCGCCATCGTGATCGTCGGCAGTGCCAACGGCTTCTCCGGCGGTGCCGATATCAGGGAATTCGGCACGTGTCTCGCAGCGGCCGAGCCGACTTTGCGTACGCTCATACGCGAACTGGACGACTGTGAGAAGCCCGTCATCGCCGCGATCGGCACGATCGCGATGGGTGGCGGATTGGAATTGGCGCTCGGCTGCCACTATCGCCTGGCGGCGCACGGCGCGCGCATCGCATTTCCCGAGGTCAAACTGGGCCTCTTGCCGGGAGCGGGCGGCACACAGCGTCTGCCGCGGCTGATCGGCCTGAAGCTTGCTCTTGCGATGATCGTCTCCGGACGTACGGTGGCAGCGGATGAGCTTGCGCGCACGCGTTTGTTCGACCGCGTCGTTGCAGGCGACCTGTTGACGGCCGCGCGCGCCTTTGCCGCTGAGATCGCACCCGCACGGCCGCTGCCGCGCGCGCGCGATCTTAACGTCGAGCCGGTGAGCGATGCCAAATTCGCGGAAATGGCCGCGCATTGCGATAGCGCGCCGGTTGCGGACCTGCCGGCGCCGCAGGCCTGCATTGAAGCGCTGCACGCTGCGCTTGGCGACTTTGACGAGGGGCTGGTTCTTGAGCGCAAGCTTTTCACGAGACTCATGCAAAGTCCGGAGTCAGCCGCGCTGCGGTATGCGTTCTTTGCCGAACGCGCTGCCGCGAAAATACCCGACTTGCCAGCAACTACCCCGGTGCGAGAGATCCGTACGGCCGGCGTGATTGGCGGCGGCACCATGGGGCGCGGAATTGCGATGGCATTCGCGAACGCCGGGATCGAGGTCAAGATATTGGATACGAGCGAGGCTGCGCTGCGCGACGGCTTTGCCAGCGTCAGCAGCATTTACGCAGGCGCGGTGCAGAAAGGCAAGTTGAGTGCCGAGGAAAAAAGCGCGCGCACCGCGCGTATCAGCGGCACACTCGCCGCCGAGGACTTGGCCCGCGCCGATATTGTGGTTGAAGCGGTGTTTGAAGACCTCGACGTCAAGCGCCAGGTATTTGAAACACTGGATCGGGTAGCAAAGCCGGGCGCCATTCTCGCAACCAACACCTCGACACTAAACGTCGACCGCATCGCAAATTTCACCGCCAGACCTGCCGATGTGGTCGGCACCCATTTTTTCAGTCCCGCGCACGTCATGCGGCTGCTTGAAATCGTGCGCGGCGCGGCGACTTCCAAGGAAGTGCTCGCAAGCGTGCTGCAGCTTGCCAAGCGGCTCAATAAGGTTGCGGTGGTTGCAGGTGTCTGCGAAGGCTTCATCGGCAATCGTATGCTGCGCCCGTATTTGCGCCAGGCGGAGCTGTTACTGCTCGAGGGCTGTTTGCCGCACGAAGTGGACGCTGCGGTGGAGCGCTGGGGCATGGCAATGGGCCCTTTTCGCGTCAGCGACCTTGCCGGCACCGATGTCAGCGGCCTCATTCGCAAACGTCAGTATCTCGAACAGCCGGAGCGGCCGCGCTCGCTCATCGCCGACCGCTTGGTAGAGCTTGGGCGCTTCGGCCAGAAGAGCGGCAAAGGTTATTATCTTTACCCCGCCGGCGGGCGCGAGGCGGTGTCCGATACGGATGTCGAGCGGCTCATTCTGGAGCTAGCCAAGAGCGCGGGGCTGGTACGGCGTGCGATCAGCGCTACGGAAATTGTCGAGCGCCTGATCTTCGCGCTGGTGAACGAGGGCGCAAAGATCCTCGCGGAGGGCATCGCGCTGCGCGCCTCGGACATCGATGTCGTGTACCTCACGGGCTACGGCTTTCCGGCGCGGCGCGGCGGTCCCATGTTTTACGCCGATACGATCGGGCTCAATACAGTGCTCGCCGCAATGCACGGCTTTGCCGCCAATCCGGCCAGCGATCCGGGCTCCTGGACACCCGCGGCGCTGCTCGTAACGCTCGCGGCGGCGGGCAAAGCCCTGACGCGCTGAAGGTCGTTTCGAGAATTCCTTGAGGCCCACCGAGGAAAAGTTCTCGCACATCCCAACGGACCCTCGTCATGCGCGTTCGGCGCGGGCGCATGCCGGAAACTTTTGGTGTTTGAGGTGCATTTCGAGCAGGCGTGTGGCGTTCTTGACGACAGTTGGAAGCTGCTACGATCGCACCTCCCAGGGGCGGGCTTAGCGTGATGACGGCGCCACTCGAATGCTAGTTTCGAAAAAAGGACCTAACAGATTGTTGCCAATAGACCTCAGAGTCAAGGTCGCAGGTGCATTGTTAACTGTATTTGCAGCGCTCTTTGGCGCCGTCGCCGGTGCACAGACGCGCGCGCCCACAGCGCTTGCCGCGGCGAATCCGCCAGGCACAAGCAGTGCCGACGCCGAACCTGCTCTTGCCCAGATCGTCATTACTGCAACACGTGTCGCCCAGTCGAGCTTTGACTTGCCGGTGTCGGTCGACAGCGTGAGCGAGCAGCGCATCCACGAGGGCCAGCTGCAGGTCAATATGTCGGAATCGTTGGACCAGGTACCTGGGGTCTCAATCCAGAGCCGCCAGAATTACGCCCAGGATCTGCAGCTGTCGGTGCGCGGTTTTGGCGCACGCTCAAGCTTCGGCGTGCGCGGCGTGCGTCTGTACTCGGACGGCATCCCCGGCACCATGCCTGATGGCCAGGGTCAATTCTCGCAGTTCGATCTTGGCTCTGCCGATCATATCGAAGTGCTGCGCGGTCCGTTCTCTGCGCTCTACGGCAACTCCTCGGGCGGGGTGATCGCAATCTTCACGCAGGACGGCAAGCCGGGATTCGAAGCCGATGGCGCCGCCGAGTACGGCACGTTCAATAGCCAGCGCTATGCGTTGAAGGGCAGCGGCGATAGTGGCGGCGTCAACTACGTCGCGGACGCCGCGCACTTCCAGACCGATGGTTACCGCTTTCACAGCGACGCCGAGCGCAACAACTTCAATTCCAAAGTGCGTTTCAAACTCGACGATGTATCGAAGCTGACATTCGTGGTGAACGCGGTTGAAACGCCGTTCGTGCAGGATCCGCTGGGATTGACGCGGGCGCAGCTGGCGGCGGATCCACGCCAGGCGGGCACGGGCGCCATGGCCTACAACACCCGCAAATCGTTGAGCCAGGAGCAGATCGGCGCTACCTACGAACGGCAGCTGACAGCCACCGATGCGCTGTCGCTCGCGGCGTATACTGGGCATCGCGATACGACCCAGTTTCAGGCGATTCCGATGAGCAGCGAGTCCTTACCGACTCATCCGGGCGGCGTCATTGACCTAGGCCGTACCTATTATGGAACCGATCTGCACGTCACCGATCATCGCAGTGTCCTCGACATGCCGCTGCAGCTGACGGCTGGCGTGAGCTACGACAAGCTTGATGAGGCGCGGCGCGGTTTCTTGAATTTTATCGGTGATGAACTCGGAGTCGAGGGTGCATTGCGCCGCGATGAGACCAATCACGTTTATGACCTCGATGAGTATCTGCAGGCCCAATGGGATGCGAGCGCGCGTTGGCGGGTGATTGCCGGGATGCGCAACAGCATCGTCAACGTCAGCTCGTTTAATCATCTGCCATCGGCGGGCGCGGTCGGCGAAACCGGCGTGCGCTACAGCGCCACCAACCCGGTGGCCGGGGTGACCTTCCGCGCAACCGACACGCTTAACTTTTACGCTTCCTACGGCAAGGGGTTCGAAACCCCGACGCTGAATGATTTGGCGTACCGCTCGACCGACGGCAGCATTCCGGGTCTCAACTTTGCGTTGAAGCCCGCGCGCAGCGACAACTTTGAAGTCGGCGTGAAGGCCGAGGCGAGCCATATGCGCGGAACGCTCGCGGCGTTCTATATCCAGACGCACGATGAACTTGCGGTGCAGTCCAACTCCGCGGGCCGTTCGGTATTTGAGAACATCGAAGAAACCCAGCGCCGCGGTGCGGAGCTCGCGCTTGACGCCTGGTGGAGGGGTGGCTTCACTGCCCGTGCCGCCTACACCTATATCAAGGCTGAAGTCGTTTCCCCGTACGATACCTGTGTGACGGTACCGTGCCATCCGATCGTGGTGCCCGAGGGCAACCGTCTGCCGGCTGTGCCCGCAAACTCGCTGTACGCTGCTCTGACTTGGCGCTACGCGCCGGCCCGCTTTGCGATCACGGGGGAAACTTTGAGCCGCGCGCAGATATTCGTCGACGACCGCAACAGTGATGCGGCCGCTGGTTACT
>DATCBZ010000199.1:0-6793 GCA_036511555.1 Steroidobacteraceae bacterium | reverse complement strand
AAAATCAGAAGGGCATGCTGTTCTCAGCGGGCCTGATTACCGGCGAGGCGTTGGTTGGCGTTCTGATCGCAGTGCCCATCGTTCTCACACATCACGATGATGTGTTTGCGCTGCCGCCGGCGCTGCAGTTCGGCAGCTGGCTCGGGCTCCTCGCCCTTGCATTCCTCGGCCTGTATTTATATCGCAGCGCGACCGCGCCGAACGATGCGCAAACGCACCGCTAATCGCGCCGCGCTCGTGTTTCAGCGCTTTCCGTGCCGGTAAAACTCGATCCTGGCGCGTGAGCCAATGAGATAGGAGCCGATCCAGCCGGTAATGCTGATGATGATCGAGCCCAACAGCGCTGCGCGAAAGCCGTCAACGTGCAGGCCTGACAGCAACCAGGCAACGAGGCCGAGCATGGCCGCATTGATCACGAGCAGGAAAAGTCCCAGCGTCACGATCGTGATCGGAAACGTGAGCACGATGGCGATCGGCCGCACAATCGCGTTGACGAGTCCCAGCAGCAGACCGGCGAGGAGCAGCGTTCCGGTGTCATCCGCGCTAATGCCCGCGACCAGGCGCGTCGCAACCGCAAGGCCCACCGCCGCCAGCAAGGCACGAAGCAGAAATCCCATCACGCCCCCTTTTTTTCGAGTTGTTCGACAAATACTTTCAGGCGCGCGAGCGCCCGTTCCCAACCCATGCGCATGCGTCGGAACTGTACCTCGCCGCCGTCCGAACTTGTGAAACCGGCACCGAGGAGCCGCAAAACCGTCCCGCGGGGATCGGCGGCGAGGATGAAATCATCGGTAACGGCCGAATCTTCCCCCGGCAGCGCCTCGCACGGCAGGTAGATAAGTCGCAGGCGCCGCGCCGGATCGCACACATCGATGTGCGCTTCAAGCTGCGTCACCCGATCGACACTGGCGCGAAACAGTCCGCCCTGTTTGGCACGGATCGACGCATCCGGGGAACACCAGATCTTCAGGCTCGCCGGATCCGTCAGGGCAGCCCAGACGGCCTGCACGCCGGCGGCGATGTCGGTACGATGCGCGTAGCCGCGCTGTCTAGGGACCATGCGGACATTGTGCCATGCGCTGGCGCAACAGCGAAAAAACCGCCTCTACCTCTACTTAAGGAGCCAACATGCCGTTCGTACATCTGGTCATCGTTGCAGCTCTAATTGAATATCTCTGGGTTGCGTTCGCGGTCGGCAAAGCTCGCGAGCAGTACGGGGTGAAGGCGCCGGCCACCACCGGCAACGAAATTTTTGAGCGCAATTTTCGTGTGCAGATGAACACGCTCGAGCAGCTCATCATCTTCATCCCGAGCATCCTGATGTTCGCGTACTATTTCGATGCGCGCATCGCGGCCGCACTGGGCGCGGTATTCGTGATCGGAAGGATTGTCTATTTCCGTGCCTATGTGCGCGACCCACGCAGTCGCAGCCTGGGCTTCGCGCTGTCGTTTGTGCCAATGATCTTGCTGCTGGCCGGTGCACTGCTTGGCGCCGCGCTTGCTCTTAGATAGCGGCTCGGCGCCTCAATAGCAGGCCGGCAACCGGCAGCAGGGAGGCGGCAATTATCACGATCGTCACGATGCCGAAGTGGTTCTTGACGAGTGGAATATTGCCAAACAGATAGCCGCCCCAGAGAAATAGCACGACCCACGCGAGCGCCCCGGCAAGATTGTAGGCAAGAAAGCGCGCCGCCGGCATGCGCCCCACACCAGCGACGAATGGCGCAAACGTGCGAATAATCGGCATGAAACGCGACAAAAACACCGCCCACGCTCCGTAGCGGGCGAAGAATTCCTCGGTGCGGCGCAAATACTCCTGTTTCAGCAGGCGATAGCGACCACTAAAGGCTGCAGGCCCGATGGCGCGGCCAATGCTGTAGTTGACGGTGTTACCCAGAATCGCGGCGGCCGCGAGCAGTAAAAATGCGAACGGTGCGCTCAACGTGCCGCTCGAGTCGACCGCTGCCAGCGCGCCAACCGCAAACAGCAGTGAATCGCCCGGCAGAAACGGCGTCACGACCAGTCCGGTTTCGGCGAAGATGACCAAAAATAGGATTGCATAGATCCAGACGCCATAAAGCTGCAGCATCTCAACGAGATGCTGATCCAGATGCAGTACAAAATTGACCGCCCAATGCAAAGTGTCCAAGGCGGCGGTCTTACTGCACCGTGGCAAGCGTTACATGCTTCGTGCCAACACGTGCTTTGAGTTCGTCAAGCGCGAGCCGCACTTCCGGATCACGTTTGAGCAGAGATCCGGCCGGCTCGCCGGCAACGAGATTGGCGGGCTCCTGGTCGGGCCCGTCAATGAGAATGTCGGGGAGAATGCCTTTCTCATGAATGGAAGCGCCGGAGGGCGTAAAATAACGCGACGTCGTCAGTTTCAGCGCGCCGCCGTGCGACAGCGGCATCACCGTCTGCACCGATCCTTTGCCATAGGTCTTTTGGCCGACGAGCTGCGCGCGGCCGTGATCTTTGAGCGCGCCGGCCACGATTTCCGCTGCCGACGCCGAACCGCCATTGACGAGGACCACGAGGGCAGCGCCATTTATCAGGTCCCCGGCGGTCGCGTCCATCCGAAACTGTGCATCCGCGGTACGGCCGTCGGCCGAGACGATAAGGCCACGTTCCAGAAATGCGTCAGCCACCGCAGCCCCCGCTTCGAGTACGCCGCCGGGATTGTCGCGCAGGTCCAGAACAAGCCCTTTCAGGCCACTCGCATTATCACGCTTCAATCGCACGATGGCCCGCGCGACTTCATCCGCGGTGGTCTCGCTGAAGCTCGTAATGCGCAGATAGCCGAAACCCGGCGCGAGCGCCTGCTGGCTGACGCTGCGCACGTCAACTTTGGCGCGCCGCAGCGAGAAGTCCAGCAACTCGGGGCTGGTACCGCGGCGTACGGTGAGCCTTACCGTGCTGCCGGCGGCTCCGCGCATACGATTGATCGCGGCTGCAAGGTCGGCACCGACTTCCACGCCATCAATCTTTACGATGAGGTCACCGGCGTGCATGCCCGCCTGCTCGGCGGGCGAGCCCTCGATGGGACGCAGGATCTTTACTCCGCCACCCTCGGCCACCACCTCTATGCCCACGCCCGGGTAGGAACCCATCGTTGACAGACGCATCTCTTCGAATTCTTCGCTGTCGAGAAATGCTGAATGCGGATCAAGAGCGCTCACCATGCCGCGCACGGCTTTTTCCATGAGCTCGTGATCATCCACATTGTCGACATACTCGCGCTTGATGCGCTCGTAGACTTCGGCGAACAGCCGGGCATCCTGCCACGGCAGCGTGTCGCCACCGCTGGCGGGCGGTGCGGCGGCATCCTCGTGGACTGCGGCGGCATTGCCGGCCAAGGCGCAGGCTATGCCGAGTAAAATCCCGGCCGCCAGAGTGCCTAGGGTGCGCGACCGTATGAACATGCTTAAAAACTCCCGACTATTACTGGCGCACCGATCAAACAACACGATGTTGCGACCGGGCAGCAAATTGCGCAACGTCTTCGCGGCAAGAGAGCCTGTAAGGATAGGCGATCGAGGCGTGATGCGACCCGTTAGCCGCCCAGCACCGGGGTCGGAAGGAGGCGATTGCAAAATTTCGGTTTGGGGCACGGCAGGCGTGGCGCGTCCGTCTTTACGGTCGGACGACGGCGTAACGAAACCCCCTGAGACGTCAGAGTCGACCCGCACGCGGCAGGCGCGCGCTCACGCTACATGTTGGCGACGAGCGACTCCGGCACGGCTTCTTCTTGGCGGGTGCAATCGACCGGCGCGGCGGCCGCGAGCAGCGGTAATTCGTCGGCCAGCAAGTCAATAAAGGACGAGGGCTGCCCGATGGCAAAGCCCTGACCGTAGTCAACGCCCAACGAGGCAACACGCGCCAGGATCTCGTCCGTCTCCACGTACTCGGCAACGGTGGCGATTCCCATACTGCGCGACAGTTGCGCAATCGCGCGCACCATTGATTCGGCGCGTGCATCGCGCAGGATGTCGCGCACAAAACTACCGTCGATCTTGAGCATCGTTACCGGCAGCTGCCGCAGATACGACAGCGAGGAGAGGCCCGTGCCGAAGTCATCGAGCGCAACGCCGCAGCCCAGCCGCCGCAGCCGCCGCATCAATACTTCGGCGCGCGCGATGCTCGCAACGGTTGCGTTCTCGGTCAGCTCAAAGCAGAAGATCTCCGGGTTCAGGCCGCACGCTCCAATGCGTTCGAGAAGGAAATCACCGAAGCTGTCGTCATTCAAGGATTGACCGGAGAAGTTGATTGCAAACACGCACGGGCGGCTGGCAAGCAGTACCGCGTGCGGCTGCAGAAGAGTGATGGCTTTCTGCACGACCCAGCGATCGATGGTAGGCATCAGCTGATAGCGATTCGCGGCCGAGAGAAACCGGTCCGGTCCGACCGTCTTGCCGTCCTCGTCGATCATGCGCAGCAGCAGTTCGAAGTGCGGGCGTGAGTGCTCCGCGCCGTCGAAGGGCATGATGAGCTGCGCATCGAAGCGCAGCCGATCCGCCTCGATCGCCTCGCGCAGTCGCGAGGCGATGTTGATGTCGGTGAAGCGACGCACGATGCTCGCATCATTGGGTTCATACACCGCGACGCGGTTGCGGCCGCGATCCTTGGCCGCCTTGCAGGCGGTTTCGGCGGCGGCGAGCGAGTGCATGAGTTCGCGCGCCTCACGCTCCAGTGGCGCAACGCCGATGCTGATGGAGACATGCAGTCGCGAATCGCCGCGCAGCGTACCTAATTGCTCGGCGCCGTCGCGCAGCGACTCCGCGAAGGTCGCGGCGTCTTCGAGGCCCGTCGGCAGCAGCACCGCAAAGCGATCGCCGGAGATGCGCGCGGCGAACGCGCCGCGTGGCAGGCGGCGGCGCAGCAGCTCGCCGATCTGACTGATGATGCCATCGCCAACGTGCATGCCGAAGTTGTCATTGATGACATGCAGCTGGTCGGAATCAATATAGAGAGCGCTCCAGGAGGTGGCGCGGTTGGGCTCGGTGACCACGGCGCGCACCCGGTGCTCAAATGCCTGCCGCGTGTAAAGACCGCTCATCGCATCGAAACTGCTTTCGATGATGCTCGCCGCCTTGCGCGCGAGCACATCGCCCAAACGCGCATCGCGATCGACGAACTCCTCGGCAGACGCATCGCGAAACAAAGCGAGCACGCCGGTCGCGCGGCCACTCGCGTGCCGCAACGGACAGGACAAAATCCGGTACGGCGCTGCGGCTGATCCGCCGCCGGGCGCGAGCTGATTGATGATGACCGGCTCGCGGCGTATTTGCGCCATGGACAAAAGCTGCCTGTGAGTACGGCTCACCATCGCGCTATCGGGCGGCTTGCCGGTGCTGGAGCGTATGAGCACGATGCCTTTGTCCGGGACGAACAGTGCACTCATGCTGCAGCGTAGATAATCATTGGCCTGCAGCAGGATGCCTTTGAGCTCATCGGCATCGTTGCCGGCAGCGTCTTCCCCGGTCGCGGGGTCAGCGAGCAGCAGCGCCAGATCCTTGTCGAGCGAAGTGACGGTGCGGCCAAGATCAAAGATCGCGGCGCGCGCGAGCAAATCACGGCGCAAGCACTCCAGTGCCGGCCGCAACAGCGCATGCACGAGCGCGAAACTGCGCGCTTCGGTGTCCGCGGCACGGCATACAATCGCGAGAACCGCAATGAGCTTGCCGGTATCGCTGCGCAGCCAGCTGATATAAACCGGTAATTCGCCGGTCAGCGTGCGCAGTTCACCCGGACTGTCGGGCGTGCGGTCGGCCAATGCCATGGTCTCTTCAACGAGCGTGACCAGGTCAGGTCCGCTCGTCGCCTCGGTTGACCAGCGCAGCTCGCCATTGCAATCAAACAACGTCACGCTTGCGGCGCGCGGCAGTTGCGAAATGACGAGTTGCGCGTACGGCTCGAAGGAGCCCCAATTATTCGTGTCGGCCGAGGTTTTTTCGGAAGCGCTCATTGGAAAACGCGGTCGTGGCCATGATCGGCGTGCGCAAGATCGCAGACGGACCACCCTCGAATCGTTGAACGAGTTGGCGATTTCGTTAAATGAGAACCAGCGCGCGGATCTTGCGGAATTAAACTTATTTCAAGCAGTGCGTTATCAGGGATGAGGCTCGGGCGTACTGAACCAGGGCCGCGGGTCAATGGGCTTGCCGGCCTTGCGGATTTCAAAATACAGCTCGGTATTTTCCTGCCCGCCACTGTCGCCGGCCGCAGCCAGAGCATCGCCGGCGGTGACGCGGTCCCCGGCAGCCTTGAAGAGGCGTTCATTATGCCCGTAGAGGCTCAGATAGCCGCCGCCATGGTCGACGATGGCCAGCAATCCCAGGCCGGCAAGCCAATCGGCATAGATCACGCGCCCGTCGGACACCGCCCGCACGGGCGCGCCGCGCTCGGTTGCGATGCGCAGCCCATCCCACTTGATGCCGCCGGCACGCGTGTCGCCGAAGTGCGCCAGCACGTGCCCGTTCACCGGCCAGGCGAGTCTGCCGTGCAGCCGTCCGAAGGCATCCTGGCTGTTGGCGGGAAAGCTCGGCACCACGCGCTCCAGTTCGTGCAGCAACCTTTCCAGGCCGGCTTTCTGACGCTGCAGCCGATCAAGGCTCTGTACATGGGTGCGCGACTCGCTTTGCAGGCCAACCAGTACGCGGCTGCGTGCTGCGCGCGCCTGTTCAAGCTGCGTCAACTCGGCGTGGCGCTCTTTCTCAAGCTGCGCGAGGCGAGTCTCTTCTACGTCCAGCGCCTGATCCAAGCGTCCGATCTCCCCCAGTTCGCGGGTGATGGC
>DATCBZ010000198.1:0-11618 GCA_036511555.1 Steroidobacteraceae bacterium | reverse complement strand
TATTACGAGGCAGTCGCAGCCGCCGTACCCGCTGAGCCCAAGCTTGCGGCGAATTGGGTCATGGGGGACTTGGCCGCCTCTCTAAACAAGGATGGCCTTGAGATCGGCATGAGCCGGCTGTCGGCGGCCGACCTAGCATCGCTCCTGAGGCGCATCGCCGATGCCACCATCTCGGGAAAGATCGCCAAGGAAGTCTTTGAGGCAATGTGGTCAAGCGGTCGCGCAGCGGATGCCATCATTGAAGAGAAGAGCTTGCGGCAGATAACCGACACCGGCGCCATCGAGCGGGCGATCGATGAGGTCATGGCGAAGAACCCCGTGCAGCTGGCCGATTACCGTTCGGGCAAGGATAAGCTTTTCGGCTTTTTCGTCGGCCAGGTCATGAAAGCGACCGGCGGCAAAGCCAACCCCGCAGAGCTCAACAAGCTCCTCAAGACCAAGCTTGCCGGCTGATCGCCCGGTAGAGCGCGAAAAACGCAGTTCGAGAAACCCAAACCCGATCGCTTTTTTTAAGCGATCGAGTCTGCTAGGCTTTCACTTAAAGATATGTGCAAATATGCAAATTAAGATCGAGGCCGACGACCTTGTGGGCTGGCTTCGCGCCGCGGGTGAGCCGACTCGATTGCGCCTGCTTGCCTTGTGCGCGCAGCGTGAGTTCAGCGTGACTGATCTCAGCGTGGCTGTCGGCCAGAGCGGTCCGCGCGTTTCTCGGCACCTGAAGATCCTGTGCGCCGCGGGCCTCCTGACCCGTCTGCGCTCGGGACAGTGGGTCCACTACCGCCTGAGCCGGGACACAGGTGCCGCGCGATTTCTTGCGGGCCTGCTCGCGGATCTGGACCCGTCGGATCCGCTGCTCGCGCCGGATCGTGGCCGGGTGCGGGCGGCCGGCATCACCTCGACGGAGGATTCCCTCGGCAGGGTGCGGCTCGATGAGGCATTGGCCACTTTCGTTAAAACGAGCGCCGGCAGTGAGCGCTTCCGGCGTCTTCTCCTGGTGGGTACCGAACACCATGCGCTCCTTGCAAGCGCCGCCCGCGTCGCCGCCGATTGCACCGCAGTTGCTCACGGCCGCCGCGCGGCACAAGCCGCCAGCGCGTTCATCAAACGCGAGCACCTCATCTGCCGAGTACTCGTCACGCCGCAGACCGGCGAGCCGATCGAGAAGGGCTTGGTCGAGGCAGGGGCACAATTTGACGCGCTCGTGCTCGACCATTCAAGCGCGCACTCATCGGTGTTGCCCGCGTGGCTTGCAGCCGGCAGACAAGTGCTCGAAAGCGGCGGCCGCCTTTGGCTATTCGAGCGCTACGAGTCGTTTGAAATACAACGTGCAGGCGCGAGCGCAAAGCCGCTGACGCGCTTGCGTGACCAGCTCACTGACGCAGGTTTCGCCTGCGAACGATTAAGCCCCATTCGCGCCGAGCGCGAACAGGTACTGGCCGCGGTAGCCGTGCCGGCACGCGCGCTCAACAACGCAAGCGTGGCCTAACTCATGATCAACATCGATGTCTCATTCGAGTTTTTTCCGCCGAACGATGCGCACATGGAAGCGACGCTGTGGCGCTCCGTGCAGCGTTTGGCGCCGCTCGCACCGCGCTTTGTATCGGTGACCTATGGCGCCGACGGCTCGACACGCGAGCGCACTCACAAGCTCATCACCCGGATCCAACGCGAAACTGCATTGACCGGTGCGCCACATCTGACCTGCATCGGGGCGCCGCGCGCGGAGATCCTGGCGATCGCGCGCCAGTATTGGGACGAGGGCGTACGCCACATCGTGGCACTGCGCGGCGACCCGCCGCGCGATGCGAACGGCTACGTGCCGCATCCCGACGGCTTTGCCTATGCAGCCGATCTTGTCGCTGGCCTTAGGTCCGTCGCGGACTTCGACATCTCGGTGGCCGCATATCCGGAGATGCATCCGGAGGCGCCATCGGCGAAATTTGATCTCGATAACCTCAAACGCAAGATCGACGCTGGCGCGTCGCGCGCGATCACCCAGTTCTTTTTCAATACCGATGCCTTTCTGAGGTTTCGTGACCAGTGCGAGGCGGACGGCATTCGCGCAGCAATTGTTCCCGGCATCCTGCCGATCACGCGCTTTCCGCAGGTGTGCACGTTTGCGGCCCGCTGTGGCGCGAGCGTGCCTGCGTGGATGCATAAGCGCTTCGCCGGGCTCGATGAGGATGCGGAAACCCGCCGCCTGATCGCCGCCGCCGTTGCTATCGAGCAGGTGCAGACGCTCGTGCGCCACGGCGTGCGCGAATTTCACTTCTACACCTTGAATCGCGCCGAGCTCACCTATGCGATTTGCCATGCGCTTGGCGTGCGCCCGCCTGTCGAGGCGGACGATAGCGGCGCACCGCGCGCGATCGCGATATGAGCTACGAGCACAGCACAAGCCCGCGCGCGCTTGATGCGCAGCCCTCGGATGCGGCGCCGGCGGCACGCGCGGCTGCCGTTCCGTTTGGCATCGAGCCCGTCGATGAGAGCGCGCGCACGCAGCGCATCGAGCGCTTAAAGGCTCTCCTTGAAGAGCGCATCGTGATCCTCGATGGGGCGATGGGCACCATGATCCAGACCCACAAGCTCGATGAGCAGGGCTTTCGTGGCGAGCGCTTTGCAGGCTACGGCCGTGATCTGCAAGGCAACAACGATCTTTTGACCCTGTCGCGCCCGGACATCATTGCCGACATTCATCGCGCCTATTTCGCAGCCGGCGCCGATATTGTCGAAACCAACACCTTCAACTCCACGGCGATCTCGCAGGCCGACTACGGTACCGAGGCGCTCGTGCCCGAACTTAACTATCGCGCCGCAAAACTTGCGCGTGCGGTGGCGGATGAATTCACCGCGCAGCAAGGGCGGCCGGTATTTGTAGCCGGTGCTTTGGGTCCCACGAGCCGTATGGCGTCGCTGTCGCCGGACGTCAACGATCCCGGTTTTCGCGCGGTCAAGTTCGATGAATTGGTCGCGACCTATTCGGAGGCCACGCGCGCGCTGGTTCTTGGCGGTGTCGATCTCATCATCATCGAAACGGTGTTCGATACCCTGAATGCAAAGGCTGCGATCTTTGCCGTAGGCGCCGTGTTTGACGAGCTCGCGCGCAAGCTGCCGCTCATCATCTCCGGCACCATCACCGATGCCTCGGGGCGTACGCTGTCGGGGCAGACGACCGAAGCGTTCTGGAATTCGGTACGGCATGCCGAGCCGCTTGCGATCGGTCTAAATTGCGCGCTCGGAGCAACGCAGCTGCGACCCTACGTGCACGAGCTGTCGCGTGTAGCCGATACCTATGTGTGCGCCTATCCGAACGCGGGACTGCCGAACGCCTTTGGCGAGTACGATGAGTTGCCGGAGGAAACCGCGACCATTCTCGATGAGTTCGCCGCCGCCGGCCTCGTCAATATCGTCGGCGGCTGCTGCGGTACAACGCCCGAGCACATCCGGCTGCTGCGCGCGGCGGTGCTTGCGCACCCGCGTCGCGTGCTGCCAAAACTCCCGGTGAAGTGCCGTCTGTCGGGACTCGAAGTGCTCAATATCGGGGAGGAGTCGTTATTCGTAAACGTCGGCGAGCGCACTAATGTCACCGGCTCCGCCAAATTCAGAAAATTGATCGAGGCTGGCGATTACGCCTCTGCGCTCGATGTCGCGCGCCAGCAGGTCGCGGGCGGTGCGCAGATGGTCGACGTCAACATGGACGAGGGCATGCTCGACTCGGAAGCCGCCATGACGCGCTTTTTGAATCTCATTGCTGCCGAGCCCGATATCGCTCGGGTGCCGATCATGATCGATTCTTCCAAATGGACGGTTATCGAGGCGGGCTTAAAGTGCATACAGGGTAAGCCCGTCGTCAACTCCATAAGCTTGAAGGAAGGCGAGGAGTCGCTTCTCAAGCAGGCCCGCACGGTGCGCCGTTACGGGGCAGCCGTCGTAGTCATGGCGTTCGATGAGAGCGGCCAGGCAGAAACCGCCGAGCGCAAACTATCCATCTGCGCGCGCACCTACAAGCTTTTGACCGAGACGGCAGGCTTTCCTGCCGAAGACATTATCTTTGATCCCAATATCTTCGCGATCGCGACCGGCATCGAGGAGCACAACGGCTACGCGGTGGGATTTATCGAGGCGACGCGCAAGATCAAGCGCACCCTGCCGCACGCACTCGTGAGCGGCGGTGTCAGCAACGTATCCTTCTCCTTCCGTGGCAATGATCCGGTGCGCGAGGCCATGCATTCTGCGTTCCTCTATCACGCAATCCGCGCCGGTATGGACATGGGCATCGTCAACGCCGGACAGCTTGCGATATATGAGGATATTGAGGCGGATCTGCGCACAGCTGTCGAAGACGTCATCCTCAATCGGCGCGATGATGCAACCGAACGTCTGCTTGACATCGCCGAACGCTTCAAGGGCGAGGGCGGTACCAAACGGCAGACGGATCTCGCCTGGCGCAGCCTGCCGGTTGCGGCGCGACTCTCGCACGCGCTCGTCAAAGGCATCGATGACTACGTGATCGAGGATACGGAGGAGGCGCGGTTGTCTGTCGCCGAACCTCTGCATGTCATTGAAGGACCGCTGATGGATGGCATGAACGTCGTCGGCGACCTCTTTGGCTCCGGCAAGATGTTTCTGCCGCAGGTGGTCAAAAGCGCGCGCGTGATGAAGCGCGCGGTTGCATATCTCTTGCCGTTCATCGAAAAGGGCAAGGTGGGTACGGCGCGAACCAATGGCCGCATGGTGATCGCCACCGTGAAGGGTGATGTGCACGATATTGGCAAGAACATCGTCGGCGTTGTCCTGCAATGCAATAATTTTGAGGTGATCGACCTTGGGGTCATGGTTCCGTACGCCAAGATTCTCGAGACCGCACGCCGCGAGGAAGTCGATTTCATCGGACTTTCGGGGCTCATTACGCCCTCACTTGATGAAATGGTGAACATTTCGCGCGAAATGCAGCGCCAGGGGTTCACTATTCCGCTCTTGATTGGCGGTGCTACGACTTCGCCCACGCATACATCGGTCAAGATCGCCCCGCACTATAAGTCACCGGTCGTCTACGTCAAAGACGCCTCGCGCGCGGTGGGCGTATGCCAGTCGCTCATCACCGCCTCGCAGCGCGAAGCGTTTGTGACGCACAACGATGCCGAGCATGAGCGCCGCCGCGAGCAGCATGCCAGCAAGAAAGTGAAGTCGCCGGAGCTCAATATTGAGAAGGCCCGCGCCAACCGTCGCCGCATTGACTGGGCGGCGCCGGCGCCGTTCGCACCGCTTGCACCCGGCGTGCACTGTTTCGATCATTATCCGTTGAGCGATCTCGTGCCGAGCATCGACTGGATGCCGTTCTTCAACGCCTGGGAATTCACCGGTCAGTTTCCGGGGGTCCTGACGGACCCTGTCGTGGGCGAGGCGGCGAGCAGTCTGTATGCCGATGCGCGCGAGATGTTGAAGAAGATTGTTGCCGAACGCTGGCTGCGTGTGCGCGCGGTGGTTGGCCTGTTTCCCGCAAATGCCGTCGGTGATGACGTCGAGGTCTACACCGATGAGCGGCGCACTGAGGTTTTGACGACCCTGTGCTTTCTGCGTCAGCAGAAGAATAAGGCGCCGGGCCAGCCGCACGAGTGCCTCGCGGACTACATTGCGCCGAAAGAAAGCGGCGTGCCCGACTACATCGGCGCGTTTGCGGTTACCGCCGGTATTGGCATCGATGAGCACATCGGGCGCTTCGAGCGTGGCAACGATGATTACTCGAGCATCATCTTAAAGGCACTCGCAGATCGCTTGGCCGAGGCCTGCGCGGAGCGCTTTCATGGGCGCGTGCGCCGCGAACTGTGGGGCTACGCCGCTGAGGAGGCGCTGACGAATGAGCAGCTGATACGCGAGCAGTATCGCGGCGTCCGCCCGGCGCCGGGCTACCCCGCCTGCCCGGACCACACCGAGAAGGCGAAGCTTTGGAGTCTCCTCGATGTCGACAACAATGCCGGCATTCGCCTCACCGAATCCTTTGCGATGTACCCTACGGCGGCGGTTAGCGGCTGGTATTTTGCGCACCCGCAGGCGCACTATTTTGGCGTCGGCAAGATCGATCGCGATCAAGTGGTCGACTACGCACGTCGCACCGGCATGACGCTTGCGGATGCCGAACGCTGGCTGTCGCCGAATCTGGGCTATGAGCCTGCGCCGTGAGGCGTATTGTTGCCGTGTGCCTCGCGTTGGCGCTGGGCGCGGGCTCGCTTGGCGCTCATGCTGCTGAGCTGCTTGCGCACGGACGCTTCACTCAGGTCGCCGTTTACCGTCCAGCAGGCGAGGTCAAACAATTCGTCCTCTTCTTGTCGGGCAAGCAGGGGGTCACCGCGAGCATTACCGAGGCCGCGCTTGCCATCGCAAATACGGGCGCGATGGTCGCAGTCATTAATACCCCGGAGCTTCTTGCAAGTCTTGAGGCTGACGCTGCGACTTGCACCTCTCCGGATGGCGATCTTGAGAATCTTGCACGCTATGTGCAGGCCTACTATCGGCTGCCAACCTACATAACGCCAATCCTCATTGGCTATTCCGCCGGCGCCACCTTTGCATACGCCATGATCGCGCAGGCCCCTGCTGATCTCTTCGCAGGCGCTGTATCGGTGCAATTCTGCCGGACGCTGCCGCTCAAGCGACCGCTGTGCCCGAGTGCCGCACTGCAGTCGACGCCCGACGCTCAGGGTGTGCAACTTGCGCCTGCGACACGCTTGCAGGTCCCATGGATCGCCCTGCAGATCGAGCCCGACGGCGCCTGCATCGCTCCGCCGACGGCTGGCTTTGTAGCCGCCGTACCGCATGCCCAGATGACTGTCGTGCCGCCACCAGTGCGCGGCGCGACGGTTACGATGGCAAGCTGGCTGCCGCAGCTCATTGCGAATTATCAAAAAATCGCGGCGCAGCGAGTGCCCGATGTTCCGCCGCCCGCAAGTCTTGCCGATTTGCCGATAGTTGATACCCACGCAGACGGCAGCAGCGATCTCTTCGCCGTGTTCCTGTCAGGAGATGGCGGCTGGGCTGGGATTGATAAGAACGTTGCGGCGGCGCTCGTGGCACGCGGCATTTCAGTTGCGGGGGTTGATTCGCTGCGTTACTTCTGGACTGCACGCACGCCGCAGGCGCTTGCCGGGGATCTTGATCGCATCCTGCGCTACTACGCGTTTCACTGGAAGAAAAAGCGCGCGATCGTCCTTGGTTACTCGCAGGGCGCCGATGTACTGCCGTTTGCGATCAATCGACTGCCGGTCGCGAGCCGCCGGCGTGTCGTGCTGGCTGCGATGCTGGCACCCGATACGAGCGCTGATTTCGAATTTCACCTGAGTAACTGGGTGATGACCGGCGGCTCAGGTTTGCCGGTGCGGCCGGAGGTAGACAGGCTGCCGGTACCCGCCGTGCTCTGCGTCTATGGCGACGATGACGCCGATAGTTTGTGCCCGCATTTTGCAAATACGCGCGTCAAAGTCGTGAAGCTTGCAGGCGGCCATCACTTCAATGGCGACTACGATGCGGTCGCTCAAGTGGTGGTGGCGGCGGCCGCGAGCCGCGCGCGACCAAACTGATGTAGTTGGCATCGGCAAGAACGCGCATTTGAGCCATGATCCAATCATGCCGCTCGCTGACGTAACGCGATGGCCGGTCGGCGTGCAGGCGCTCGGGATTCGGTAACACTGCGGCGAGGAGCGCAGCTTCGCTTGCAGTGAGTCTCGCGGCGGAGCTGTGAAAATACTCGTGCGCTGCCGCCCCGACGCCGTAAATACCAGGACCGAGTTCAATAATATTGAGATACAGCTCAAGGATACGCTGCTTCGGCAGCAGCGCCTCGAGCAACAGCGTGAACCATGCTTCGAGCGCTTTGCGCACGTAGCTCTTGCCGGGCCAGAGAAACAGATTTTTCGCTAACTGCTGCGAGATGGTGCTCGCGCCACGCAGCCGCCCGCCTTCCTCATTATTGATCTCGGCCGCGCGGATCGATTTCATGTCGAAGCCGTGATGGTAGGGAAACTGCTGGTCCTCCGAGGCCATGACGGCCAGTGCCGCCTGCGCAGATATATGCGCGTAGTCGACCCAGTCGTAGCGTATGCGGCGCGCCGCCGGCGACTCCAGGCGCGCTTCGAGCATGAAGGCGCTCGTCGCCGGAGGCCACACGCGCAGCAGCAGCACCGCCGCGGCTGTCAGCGTCAGCGCCGTGAGGATCGTGACAGCGATCCATTTGAACACGCGACTTTGCCCTAGGCAGGCTCTACACGGCGCACGGCGATAATGACTGCATCCTCAAGCGGTGCATCCTGATATTGCTTGCGTGTACCGGTGCGCACTTTGGCGATCTTATCGACTACATCCATACCTTCGTGTACGCGTCCAAACACCGCGTAGCCGTGCAAGCCTTTCGTGTTATCGAGGAAGGCGTTGTCGGACAGGTTCACGAAAAACTGCGAGGTAGCGCTGTTGACGTCGTTGGTGCGCGCCATCGACAGGGTGCCGCGCTCGTTCTTAAGCCCATTGGTCGCTTCATTCTTGATCGGAGCGCGAGTCTTCTTGGTGCTGAAGTCCGCCGTCAAGCCGCCGCCCTGGATCACAAAGCCGGGCACGATGCGATGAAAGATCGTGCCATCGAAGTGGCCGTCATCGACGTACTTAAGAAAATTCTCGACCGATATGGGCGCTTCTTTGTCGAGAAGCTCAACGGAGAAGTCGCCGTGTGTTGTCTGAAAGCGGATCATTTAGTTCTCAAGCCTCATGTGGAAGTTGGGCGCCCCATTGCGCTTCGGTCATGCGCTCGTGCCCGGCAAGATCGCGCCGCGAGCGTACGTGACGGAAGCCGCGCACCACAAGCTCACGCGCGACTTCGTTCGCTTGCGTTGCACCGTGTTCGAGGAGGAGCCAGCCGCCGCGCGGCAGATACTCAGGGGATGCACGGATGATATGGCGCAGATCAGCCAAGGCATCATCGCCGGGCGTCAGCGCGATACGGGGCTCGTGACGCATAGTTGCGGCCCGTAGTGCGGCATCCCCTGCCGCGACATACGGCGGGTTACTCGCGATGAGGTCAAAGCGCCGGCCGGTCAAAGGTTCAAACCACGAGCCGCACACAAACTCAACCTGATGAAGATTAAGTGCTTGCGCGTTCCGAGCAGCGACTGCAAGCGCAGCCGAGCTGATATCCGAAGCAGTCACGTGCCATTCGCGCCGCTCATGCGCAAGGGCGAGCGCGATGCTGCCGGCGCCGGTTCCCAGATCAAGCGCCCGCACGGCCGTTGTCGGCATCAGCGCCAGTGCACGCTCGACCAGGAGCTCGGTTTCGGGCCGCGGCACGAGCACCGCAGCGCTGACGCCGAAGTGCAGTGACCAGAACTCCTTGTGGCCAACGATATAGGCTATCGGCTCGCCGGCTGCGCGCCGCGCGATGAGTTCTGCGTAGCGCGCGCACTCGGCGTCACTGCGCTCCTCATCGGCGTGGGATTTAAGCCGCGCCCGCTGGCCGCCGAGCGCAAATGTGAGGAGTACGGCCGCATCGAGCGCGGGCGTGGCGGAGATCGGCGCCAGCGCCTCAAAAGCGGCGATGAGCAGATTCTGGGTCGTGAGATTGGGCGCCATTGACCGTATTATTGGGCCATGTCCACGCATTTGTATCCACCGCAGCGCCCGCAATCTATTCCGGAAGTGCTCGACGGCATTTTTAAGATCTTCTCGACATCGCTTCTTAAGGTTCTCCCCTACAGCATGCTGCTGACCCTTGTCGGTCAGCTCGGCAAGATCTACGCGCTCGCAACCGGCGCGCCGATTCGGCGGTTTCCCTTTCGCGATCCGACCTGGTGGTTTTTGTTCGTGCTTAGCACGACCCTATCGTGCGTCTTGTGGGTGGCGTTGCTACTGCGTCAACGTGCAATTGCGCAAGGATTGCCGGTGTCGGCACGGGCAGAATTTGCAGCCGCTTTCGGGAAGCTACCGGCGCTTCTGTTGTTAGTGACGTTAACCATACTCGCCACTGGGCTGGGTGCTATTTTGCTCGTGGTGCCGGGAGTTTATCTGTTTGTGGCGCTATCGATGGCTCTGCCGGAGTTCCTGTTCGAGCAGCGCCCGCCGCTTGAAGCCATGCAATCAAGCTTACGTTTGGTTCGCGGCAACTGGTGGCGAGTATTTGCCGTAATGTTGGTCTGCACCGTCATAGTGTTGGTGTTCAACATCTTGGGCGGCATTTTTGCTTTCATCCTTGTTCAATTTGAGCGCGGTGCGGACCTGGCAGTCGTCACGGCGACTTCAACCGTGTTTATCATTTCTCTGGGCGTTGTTGTCATGCCATTCATGGTGGCGATGACACTCGCACTGTTCGGCGATCTTCTGGCGCGTCGCGCGCTGGCTGCGGCCGGCCCTTAGCTAAATTATGAGCGAGTCGCGCATAGGAAAACTGAGGCTTCTGCTCTTGCTGCTGGTGGCAGCCGCGCCGCCCGCGACAGCTACCACCAACGTGCTAACTGAGATAGATGTCTGCATTACGCAGCTTGAATTTGACGTCGGTTTTGGAGGCATGGCGGCGCGCTGTCCGGCACTTGAACGGCAGCTGCGCACGAGCGAATGGGCGCCCTGGTTGCCCGCTGGCTGGAATGATCCCGACAACGACGTGTCGGTCAACAGTCTCGCCACACTGCGAATGGTGCTGGTGCGCGAGAGTGCGCTGTCCGCGCCGGCACGCAGCCTTAACGTCGCGAATTTGCAGCCCATTCTGGCAAGCCTGGCCGCGCATAATCAGGCTCCGCAAGGATGGTGGGCGCGCTTGCGGAGCTGGTTGCGCGCGGTGCTCTCGAGATCGGATATGGACAAGGGCGCAGATTTTGGACGATTGTTCAGGCGCGTGAGTCTTCCCGAATTTGTGCTCGACGTCATAACCTACGTAATACTTGCGTTGGTGGTGGCGTTTGCGGGTTTCATCATCGTAAACGAGTGGCGCGCTCGCGGCATACGCAGTGCGCCGCTACGTGCTCATTCGGCCGCCGCCGCTTTGAGCAGCGCGCCCATAGCGGAGTTGAGCTGGCAGGATATTGAGCATGCGGGGTTGGCGGAGCGACCGCGACTGCTGCTCGAACTCATCGCCGCGCGACTGACCGCGGCGCACTGCCTGCCGGCTGCCGCAAGCCTCACGGTTCGTGAGCTTGCGCGGGCGGCGCAATTGCAGCATGCGGACGATCGCGAGCGTCTCGCTGAGGTTGCCCTTGCGGCCGAGCGACTGCGGTTTTCGGATGAGCCGTTCGCCGCGGCGAGCCTCACCCCGGTGCTGGCGCGCGGCCGCGAACTGCTAGAGCGGCTGGAAATGGGGTTGCGCATCGTTACATGACCGACCGGCTCACAACGCTTGCTCTCGCGTTCGGCGCTTTGGCGCTCTTCTTGGTTCTGTTCGTGCACGGCGCGGGCAACCTCGATCAGCGCCGCAACGTTGCGCGGCCGACCACAGCCGAGTTCGGCGGCGCGGGCTACGACGCCGCGCCATTGTGGCTGCGCAGCTCGGGTGTGCGCGTCGTCTCATGGCGCGATCGATTCGATAAGCTTGCAAAGCGACACGATCTTGCGCCCGTCGGCAATTTGCTCGTAGTGACATTGCCCGGAACTCA
>DATCBZ010000197.1:0-4593 GCA_036511555.1 Steroidobacteraceae bacterium | reverse complement strand
CCGCCACTTCGGCGAGCGACTCGCCGCTCACCAAGCGCGAGCGCAGCCGGCTCAAGTCGCCTTCCGACGCAGTGGGAAAAGTGCGGTACAGCTGTTCAGCGACCAATAGATTCAGAACCGCGTCGCCCAAGAACTCGAGCCGCTCATTGTTGGCGCCGGAGACGCTGCGGTGTGTGAGCGCAGCGGCGAACAATGCAGGATCGCGCGGCTGATAGAACAGTTTCTCCCGCACCCAGGGGGCCGGCCAGTCGGCTGTCCTCATTGGCGCGGCGCCCAAAGCGCTCTAGTGGATCTCAACGGTCTTGTCGAATGCGACGACCATCGAAATATTGGAGAACAGCGGCGCGCTCTGTTCGTAGCTTGATTGCACGACCCATGTCTGGCCGTCGCGGCGAATGTCGAAATCCTTAATGTCAGGGTAATCGACGCTTTGGATATTGAGATGCTTCTCAAGGGCATTGCGGATTGAGGTGACGCTTGCTGCTTCATCGGAATGCAGCTCGCTTGCGATCTGATCCATCGAGCGCACGACCTTCATGTAATTGAGGTACAGCGGCGCCAAACGCAGCCCCTCGTACCCGACGAGCGCGACAGGTACCAGCAGGAACAACCAGCCGATGACCGTTACGCCGCGTTGCTTGCTTTGCATGGTGCGTATCTCCCTTGCGGACTTGTTAATCAATATGGGTGCCGATCCGGCTCCAGTTGGGCCAGATCGAGCGCGACAAATCATAATTGAACCAGATTCGCGTGGCTTTGCCGACTAAATGATCCTCAGGAACGAAACCCCAGACCCGCCCATCCTCGCTGTTGTCGCGGTTGTCGCCCATCATGAGGTACTCACCGGGCGGCACGACGAGGACGGCGCCGGGCGTGGCCACGGCAGCTTCGGCTGGGTCTGCCAGATCGGTGCCGCAGTAATAGCCGCGTGCGCCGCTGCGGTTGCAGCTCGGCCCCGCCGTCGGCGTGACGGTGAAGTGCGTCGGACACAGCATCGCCTGATGCGTGTGCTTGCCGATATGCTCAACCGCAAGCTGCATGTGCAGATAGCAGCCATCATCGTACGGTCCAACAATGTCGAACGGCACGGGCTTACCGTTGACGGTGATCCGATCGTTGGTGACCTGCACCCGGTCGCCGGGCAGGCCGACGAGACGTTTGATGTAATTGATTGACGGATCGCGCGGATAGCGAAACACGACCACATCGCCACGCTCGGGCGAGCTGATATCGAAGAATTTCTTGTTGAAGACCGGCCAGCGCAGGCCATAGATGGATTTGTTGACGATGATGAAGTCGCCGTCGAGCAGCGTCGGCATCATCGAATCCGACGGAATGCGAAACGGCTCGAATATGAAGGAGCGCAGCAACAGCACCACCAGCGCCACCGGAAAGAAACTGCGCGCATAGTCAACCGTCGCAGGCTCGGCAATGAGCGTCGGATCCTGCCCTTTGGCGCGTGCCGCCGCAGCACGGCGCGGGCGCAGCAGCGCAACATCCAGCCACCAGATGGCGCCCGTCAGAATCGTGATGAGCGACAGTACGAGTGCGAAGTCCAAACGTTCGGCAACCAACAGCCGCAGCACCACGGCGCACACCAGGATCGGCAGGGCAAAATAGGCGACGGCTGCAAGCGGCGGCTCGCGCGCCGCCTCGGCGCCCGCGGCCAGCTGCCGCCGCGGCCGCAGGAACCAGTCATCGATCATGCAGAAAAGCCCGACCGGCAGCGTGATCCAACTCAGAGCGACAACAATTTGCATGAACATGAAGGATCCTGCTTCTAGGATTTGCGCCCGACCTGCAATACCGCAAGGAAGGCTTCTTGTGGGATTTCGACGCGGCCGACCTGCTTCATGCGCTTCTTGCCCTCTTTCTGCTTGTCGAGGAGCTTGCGCTTGCGTGAGATATCGCCGCCGTAACACTTGGCGAGCACGTTTTTGCGCAGCGCCTTTACCGTGGCGCGCGCAATAACGGCACTGCCGATCGCCGCCTGTACTGCCACCTCAAACATCTGCCGAGGTATGAGCTCCTGCATCTTTTCGACCAGCTCGCGGCCGCGCGGATAAGCATTGTCGCGGTGCACGATGAGCGACAGTGCATCGACGCGGTCGCCGTTGATCAGCATATCAAGCTTGACGAGCGGAGCTGCCTGGAAGTGGCTGAACTCGTAATCAAATGAGGCGTAGCCGCGACTTGATGATTTCAGGCGGTCAAAGAAATCCATGACTACTTCGGCAAGCGGCAGCTCATATTGCAGCGACACCTGGTTTGCAAGATACAAGAGCTTCTTCTGCGCGCCGCGTTTATCGTTGCACAACTTCAAAACCGCGCCGACATACTCCGGCGGCACCAAGATGTTGGCAATGATGATCGGCTCGCGTATCTCCTCGATCTCGTTCACCGGCGGCAGCTTCGCCGGATTGTCGATGAGTTCGATCGCGCCGTTGCTGCGCAGGATCTCGTACACGACCGTGGGCGCACTCGTGACGAGCGCAAGCTGATACTCGCGCTCAAGGCGCTCCTGCACGATGTCCATATGCAGCAGGCCCAGGAAGCCGCAGCGAAAGCCAAAGCCCAGAGCGCCCGAGACTTCCGGTTCGTAATGCAGGGCCGAGTCATTCAGGCGCAGCTTCGCAAGCGCATCGCGAAACTTCTCGTAATCATCCGAATCAATCGGAAACAGACCCGCAAATACCCGCGGCTGAATCTGCTTGAAGCCCGGCAGCGGCGCGGCGCTCGGCCGGTTCTCAAGCGTAATCGTATCGCCCACAGGTGCACCGTCGATCTCCTTGATGCCGGCGATGATGAAGCCGACGTCACCGGTGGCAAGCAGCGGTTCGGGGATCGACTTCGGTGTGAAGCGGCCGAGCTGATCGACGCCAAAACTGCGCCCCGTGGACATGACGCGGATCTTATCGCCGCGCTTCAAGGCTCCATTGACGACGCGCACGAGCGACACGACACCCATGTAGTTGTCGAACCAGGAATCGATGATGAGCGCCTGCAACGGTGCGTTCGGGTCGCCCTTGGGCGGTGGAATGCGCTCGACCAGGCGCTCGAGGAGCTCCGGCACGCCCTCGCCCGTCTTGGCACTCACGCGTAGCGCGTCTTGCGCCTCGATGCCGATAATTTCCTCGATTTCCTTCGCAACTCGATCCGGCTCCGCCGATGGCAGATCGATCTTGTTGATCGCCGGCAGCACTTCAAGGCCCAGGTCGATCGCGGTGTTGCAATTGGCGACGCTCTGCGCCTCCACCCCCTGAGTCGCATCGACAACCAGAAGCGCGCCATCGCAGGCCGCGAGCGAGCGCGAGACCTCATACGAGAAATCCACGTGCCCAGGCGTGTCGATCATGTTGAGCTGATAGCGCTCGCCGTCGGCTGCGGTATAGAAAAGCGTAACGCTCTGAGCCTTGATAGTAATGCCACGCTCACGTTCAAGCTCCATCGAATCCAGTACCTGATCCTGCATTTCGCGCGCGGCAAGACCGCCGCAGATCTGGATGAAGCGGTCAGCAAGGGTGGATTTGCCGTGATCAACATGAGCGATAATGGAGAAGTTGCGTATGAGCCGCATCAAAGCCTCGAGCACGCGTCTGCCGCGAGGATGAGCCCCCCCGTTTGCCGCGCACGCATTATAGCCGCAGGATGCGCCTGAGTTCCGCAACGTCGAGGCGATGACGGCACACCACCGAGCCGTCGAGGAGCAGCACCGGCACGTGCATCCCGTGGCGGCGCAACAGCGCGGGATCCGCGTCCACATCGAGTATCTCAAGCAGCGGCAGCGTCACCTCGCGCGCAAGCGCGGCAAGCTCGGACAACATGTGCTCGCACAGCTCGCAGTCGCGCCGCGTGATGACACTCAAGCGCTCGAGCGGATGCGGCGCATCGGTAGCAATAAAAATCAGTGTCCCGGAGATGCCACCGACAGCGCAGGCTCGGAGCGCTTCAACGAAGAGGCGATGAAACGCACCGTCGCCGGCGGCACCTCGCCAACAGCCGTCACCTTGTGACCGTCGATTACGGTTGAGAACGCAGAGGCCGAGCCGACGTTGGCGACGCCGGAGCTGGCTTCCGGATCAGCCGGCACCCCCTCCGATCGCGTTTCAACGAAGACTGAGACCGACGCAAGGCCGTCGCTGAACACTAAATGCGCAACCGGGTCCTGGGCGCCCGGCATGAGCTGTGCGGAGCGCACCGTCATGTGAAAACCCGGCGGCAGCTTCAGTGCGCTCCACAGCGCCGATGTGTTCGCAGCCTCCGCTGCGGGCGCGCGCGGTGTGTTGCGCAGCCATTGGAAGCCGTCGGTTGCAACCTCCGGCTTGAACGCCGAATCTGGAATATGCCCGGCAAGCGTGAGGCTTGCGAATACAACCTGTTCAATGATGTGCCCGCGCGTATCGCACAGCTGCGTCTTCAACGGCATCGCGGTCGACTCATCGATCCACAAGCGGTAGCCATAACGAAACTCATCGCGCGGCGTCACGGCAATGACGCGGGTGTTGCGGCGGTTGAGGCGCGTGCGCGTCAATTCTTTAATATCGTAGAAGTCGGCCGACTGCTCATCGAAGGTGGGAAAGCCTGCGAGTAACG
>DATCBZ010000196.1:0-6093 GCA_036511555.1 Steroidobacteraceae bacterium | reverse complement strand
GGGACCTATGCGCAAATGCAGTTGCTATTGGCGGACTCGGCCTCGCCATTGGTGACGGCCGCGCAATCGCAAAGCCTGCTATTCAATGACCAAGTCGAGTACCTCGACAGCACCGGCGAGGCGGTGGCCGCCCCACTTCTGCTGGTACATCCGGAACAAGGAATTGTGCTCGCCGTGACACTCACGATTCCGGGCAACACCAAGGCGGCACTTGAAGCGCTCGGTGCGACAAGTGCGGACACGGCCACTAGCGGCACGCTCGGCACGAGCAGCAGCAGCATAGACCCGACGACCGGATTGGCGACGACGACGCCTGCGACGACCACGACAACGTGTGACACCACCACAACCGACACCACGACCGGCACTCCGGTCACCACCACCTCCGCCGACTGCAGTGCGGCCGCCACGACGACATTTTCGGTTGGAATCGATTTCGATGGCGAGCACGATTTGGTGCCGTTCACATACAGCGGCCAGCCGGGATTCATTTTAAATCCGCATCTGGTCGCGTACGATCTATCGACGGCCGGCACGATCCAGGGTCAGATGGATATTTCGTCGCTGACGACGGCTGTCACTACGGCGAGCGCTAATCAAGATATCGAGGTCAGCGCCGAGACCTTAAGCAGCGACGGCACGCGCCACGTTATTGTCAAAAGCACGCCGCTCCAATCGGACGGGAACTTCGTACTTTATCCGCTGACGACCAACGCTACCTCCACGGACTCAACCACCACGACGACCTACGACCTCGTGATTCACGGGCCTCTGATTGACACGGTGATCATTAAGTCGGTGCCGGCAAGCGTAGGCGCTCCCTCAACGGCCACTACCATCACACTCAGCGGTGTCGCGCTGACAGGGAGTACCGACTACGTCGTAAACCTCTCCACGGCTCCTGCCTTCACGACCGCGGGAGCCTTGGTGCAGTTCTACCAGACCGTGCCGGTAGGCGGCGAGGTGCCGTATGTCGTCGCGCGCCAGACGCTCGACCCGATCAATGAGGTCTTTGTCGGCAATTTTGCCCTCTCGACCGGACCCATCGCGGTCGGCGTTTACAGTGGCGGCACGGTCGGCACTGCCGTCGCCGAATCGCCCACTGAAGGCAGCGGTAGCTACCAGGTCGCAGCAATCGCTCCCAACTTCAATGATGGAACGTTTGCAACCAGAGTATCTGCACCCGCCTCGACCGTGACGACGCCGGTGCTGTTCAAACTGACTCCCCTGAGCGTAGCGAGCGGAGCGTCGAGCGCGACAGTTACGGCCACGACCGCCGTCTCCGCACCCGGAAAATATAACAAGGGCGAACTCATTCTGAGCCAGAATGGCGCGATCGTCGCATTGGCGCCGCTAGATTCGGTGCTCGATCAAGGTTCGGGCTCTGTGACGATCCAGCACGTGCCGGCGGGAACTTCGAGCGTGTCTCTCGCCTCCGGCGTTTACGATCTATCGGCGTGGGTGTGGAATTCGAGTAATCCGTCCGGCACGCTGAAGCGGGAGTCGGGTACCACGAGCGTCGACCTGAGCGGCGGCACCGCAAGCGCCAGCATCAGCATCGACTGATTCAAGCGAGAAGGTGCTCGAGCACGCGACGATAGTTGCGTGTAATCGCCTCGCGCCGCAGGTGACGGCCACCCGCTACCACTTTGTGGCCATGCCGCCAGACGCAATCGATCGCGCCGCTGCGCTCGGCAAATATCCAGCTATCAAGGAGCGCGTCCCCGCGTCGGGACAGCAACGTCTCGCAGGTGGTGTCGAGACTCACGATGTCGGCGCCAGCGCCCACAGTCAGTCCAGCCCGTTCGATGCCGAGCGCACGGCTGCCGCCGGCTAGCGCGGCATCCAGGAGCCGTCGTCCTGTGGAGCGCTCCGCTCCGTCTGCGAGTACGTTGCGCCGCCGCTGCGTCAACCGCTGCGTGTATTCAAGCATGCGCAGCTCTTCAACTGCACTTACGAGCACATTGGAATCCGATCCGATGCCGAACAGACCCCCTGCACCAAGAAATTCAGCCGCCGGGAAAACGCCGTCGCCGAGATTCGCTTCGGTAATCGGGCACAGACCCGCGACCGCGCCGCAGGCCGCCAGCCGGTGCGTCTCCTCTGCATTCACATGGGTCGCGTGCACCAGGCACCAGCGATCATCGACGGATGCGTGATCGAGGAGCCAATCAACGGGACGACTGCCACACCAGGCGATGCAATCTTCGACCTCCTTCACCTGCTCGGCAATGTGCAAATGCACCGGAGCACCGGGCAACATCGATGCAACCGCACCAAGCTCCTGCGGCGAGACGGCGCGCAAACTATGCGGTGCAACTCCAATGCTCCCGGCTTCTAATTGATCGACCACACGCCGACTTGCATCAAGAAGAGCCGCAAACTGGTCGACGCTGTTGATAAAGCGGCGTTGTGCCGGAGCGGGCGTCGTAGTGCCGAAATTACTATGCGCGTAAAACACGGGAATAAGCGTGAGGCCAATGCCGCTCTCCTCCGCTGCGGCGGCGATTCGGGCGGCAAGTTCTGCGACGTTCGCATAGCGCACACCTGCGGGGTCGTGGTGCAGGTAATGAAATTCGCCGACGCGCGTGAAGCCCGCCTCAAGCATCTCGGCAAATGCAAACGCGCTGATCGCCTGGAGATCCTCCGGCGTCAAGCGCGCAACAAAGCGGTACATGAGATTGCGCCAAGTCCAAAAACTGTCCGCGCCGGGCCCGGCACTCTCGGTCAATCCGGCCATGGCACGCTGGAATGCGTGGCTGTGCACATTCGGAATTCCGGGCAGCCCGAGGCCGTGCTGCTCGTCCGCAGGCCCGGCTGTGACGCCCGCCTCGATACGCGCGATGCGTCCGCCTTCAATACTAAAGCGCACGCTTTCGACCCAGCCGGCATCGATCAGTGCGGACGCAAACCACAGGTTGGCCATGCCTAACATTCCCCTCGCCAGCGCTGCGGTCATAATAGCAACCCGCAGCGAGCGCGGATGGGGAGAGCACGGTGGAAGATGTTTTGAACTGGCTGCATATCACGCGTAATGACATGCCGCTTATCCTCAGCATGCCGCACGCAGGCATCGATCTACCCGCAGGTTACGCTCACGAACTCACTTCAGCGTGGCTTGCCCGGCGTGATGCGGACTGGTGGATCGATAAGCTCTACGATTTTGGCGCAGCCCTCGGAGCAACCGTCGTGCGCACCGCGATCTCGCGTACCGTCATCGATGTGAACCGCGACCCAAGCGGAGCATCCTTATACCCCGGACAGGCGACCACCGAGCTGTGCCCGACCACGACCTTTGATGGTGAGGCCCTGTACCGCTCAAATCATGCGCCGGATGTCGGCGCAATTGCGCTGCGCCGCGACAGTTATTACCAGCCTTACCACGCGGCGCTGGCGGCAGAGATCAGGAGGCTAAAAGCCCAGCATCCACTCGTTGTTGTGTATGACTGCCACTCAATCCGTTCGCGCATCCCACGACTCTTTAATGGCGAACTGCCGAACTTCAATTTGGGCACCCATAGCGGTGCGAGTTGCGCGCCAGCATTGACCGCGGCAATCGAGCACATTTGTGATGCGACGACCTTTTCGCGCGTCACCAACGGACGGTTCAAGGGCGGCTACATCACCCGCCACTACGGTCGACCGCACGATGGTGTCCATGCCTTGCAGATGGAGCTCGCCTGCCGCGGCTATATGGCGGAAAAACCGGGTCCGGTGGCCCCGGAGCAGTGGCCGCCTCATTATGACGAAAGATACGCGGCGCCGATGCGCACGGCGTTGCGAGCCGTCTTAACAGGTTGCCTTGAGTTTGCGATGCACGTGTAATGCTTACCGCTAGCGTAAGCCCAACGGTATAAGTTACGCACAGCAGCCTTCGGGCAGCGCTCTGCGCTGCGCATTTCCGCTCGAAAATGGCTGGCACGTGTAGTGCATACGATTCCCCCAAACGCGTATGTGCGCCAAAGATCCGAGAGGGGGGACGCCATGAGTGTCGACCGCCGAGTGATGAAAGCCGCAACGCTGCTCGCATTCCTGGCCGTGGGGGCCATTCTTTACTTCGCTGCTGTCGCCTTCATTCCGGTTGCCCTCGCCCTGTTTTTTGCACTGCTGCTCTCGCCGGCCGTAGATGGGCTACAGCGCCTGCGCATACCACGTGCGCCCGCGGCCGTGATCGTGATGATGGCGCTGATCCTCGCCGGGGTCGCCATCGTCGATGCGGTCTCGGTGCCGGCCAAGGAGTGGCTTGCGCGCGCACCGCAGACCATTCACAAGATTGAGCTGCGCATCCGTCCGCTGCGATCGGTTATTGCACAAGTGGATGCAGTGAAGCAAAAGGCAGACCAGTTGGCAGAGGGGCCGCAGGCAGCCGCAGCGCCCCCGCCTGCACCCGCATCGAGCGCCTCGTACGCGTTTGAGATGACCCAATCTCTGCTCGAGTCGCTTACCGTCATACCGCTCACCTTGTTCTTCCTGGCAGGTGGCCCACCGCTTTTGGCAAGAATGGCCGCGTCGCTTGCCGGCAGTGAAGCATCCAGCTCCTGCCTGCGCGTGACGGAGGCCATACGCTTCGAAGTGGGTCGCTACTTTGGAACAATCGCTGTCATTAATCTGGGTCTCGGGCTCGCAACCGCTGCAGCCGTCGCCTTGTTGGGGATGCCCAATGCGCTTCTTTGGGGGACGGTCGCCGCGATATTGAATTTCATACCGTTCTTGGGGCCGATCACGACGCTCGGCATTCTTGCAATCGCTGCCCTCGTGACTTTCAACAATGTCGGTCAGGCTCTTGCCGTACCGGGTGCCTTTCTCGGGCTGCATCTGATTGAAAGCCAGCTCGTGCAACCTCTGTTTGTCGGCCACCGGCTGGAAGTGAGCGCTCTCATAATCCTCCTGGCCGTGTGGTTCGGGTTCTGGTTTTGGGGCATTCCCGGGATCGTGCTCGCGGTGCCGCTGTTGGTAGCACTGAAAGTCGCATCGGAGCATCTTGAAGGGTGGCACTCGGTGCGAGAATTCCTGAGTCCCAATCCGCAGTGGCGGCCGATCAAGATTACTCGCGCCGGCGTCCCGACCTCAAAAGCGGCTGCGGGTTTCGCGGACCACATGTCGCCCACTACTTAAGGCCGCTGGCCGCGGGAGACGGTTTTCCGCGGTCGCATATGTAGATGTCTACGCTCGTTACAATTGCCATTACGCTGCTCACCACGGCGCTAGTTGTTGCGCTTGCGATTAATCTCGCAACCGCTGAGAAGCGTCTGCTGTATCGGCCGCGCCGCCTTTACACCAGCCGCGATGCAGATTTCCGCCGCGCCTTGGGCGTTCTTCTCGGACCGCCACTGGTTGCCGGCAACGAAATAACAACGCTCATCAATGGCGAACAGATTTTCCCCTCGATGCTCGAGGCGCTGAACGGCGCTGAGATGAGCGTGACCTTCGAAACCTTCGTGTTTCGCGACGACATCGGCAAAATCTTCTGCAAAGCGCTCGCTGCCGCCGCCAGCCGTGGCGTGCGTGTACGGGTGCTCCTCGACTGGTTCGGATCGCGCACCATGCCGCCGGCGATGCTCGCGGTCATGCGTGATGCCGGCGCCGACGTGCAGCTCTACCACGCGCCATCCTGGTTCCATCTCGGCCGTCTCAATAACCGCACGCATCGAAAGATCATGGTCATCGATGGCAAGACCGGCTTCACCGGCGGCGTCGGGTTCGGACGAGAATGGGTCAACAACAAGGAGCATCCAAAGTACTGGCGCGAATCGCACTACAAAGTAAAAGGGCCAGTCGTTGCCCAGATGCAGGCCGTATTCGTCGACAACTGGATCAAGGCGACGGGGCGCGTCCTACATGGCCCGGAGTACTTCCCAACGCAGCTGCCGCCGCGGGGTGACATGGACGCGCAGATGTTCGGCAGCTCGCCAGTCGGGGGATCAGAGAGCATGCATCTCATGGTGCTCCTTGCTCTCACCGCGGCTAATACTTCAATCGACATCGAAAACCCGTACTTCGTACCTGATCGTCTGACGGTTGACGCGCTGATTGCAGCGTGTCGCCGTGGCGTGCGTGTGCGGATCGTGGTTCCAGGCCGTTATACCGACGCGC
>DATCBZ010000195.1:0-2840 GCA_036511555.1 Steroidobacteraceae bacterium | reverse complement strand
CCTGTGCCATGCGATCCCAAGCGTCGCCAAGGACTTTGTGATCCATGCAGGTACGCTGCTCGATGGTGTCAACGCAGCGCCGCAGCGGCAAGTCTCAATAATCATCCACGACGACAGGATTGTCGCGCTGCAGAGGGGTTTCACGTCGCCCGCCGGTGCCGAAGTCATTGACCTCTCCGATGCCACGGTCATGCCGGGATTCATTGACTGTCACGTGCATATCTCAGCAAGGCTTCCCGGCCGCACCAACGCGACTGAATATCAGTTGAGTCACAACGATATCGACCGCGCGCTTGATGCAGCGGTGTTCGTGCGCCAGATGCTGCAGCAGGGTTTTACGAGCGCGCGCGATGTGGGTGGTGGGGATGAAACGGTCGCGGTACGCAATGCCATCAATGACGGCAAAATTCCAGGCCCGAGGCTGTGGGTATCGCTCGAGGCGCTGGGTCCGACCGCGGGCCATGGCGACCCGCACAACGGACTTGATGCTGCTCTGATGCACGCCGGCTGGGAGAACGGCATCGTCGACTCACCGGATGAGGCCCGGCTACGCGTGCGCGAACACAAGCGCCGCGGCGCAACCGTGATCAAACTCATGCCCTCGGGCGGTGTTGCGTCCACGGGCGATGACCCGAATCAGCAGCTCATGACCAATGAGGAAATGCGCGCTGCGGTTGAAACCGCGCATTCGTTGGGCCTAAAAGTCGCAGCACACCTGTACCCGCCCGCTGCGATCGAAAATGCGGTACGCGCCGGTATCGACTCGGTCGAGCACGGCTCCTTTGCGACCGCACAGACGTTCGCGCTCATGAAGATGCATGGCACCTATCTTGTGCCCACCTTGACGGTCTATGACATCTTTTATACGGCCGCCCGCGACCATCCTGAACTGCTGACGCCGGGGACAGCGGCCAAGGAGCTAGCAAATGACCTTCTGCCCAAACGCAACTTGCCGCTGGCGATCAAATCGGGTGTCAAAATTGCGTACGGCACGGACATTGGCGAGGGCGATCATGCGATGGAGTTTGCTCTGCTGATCGCCAACGGCATGACTCCTGCAGAAGCTCTGTTCGCAGCGACTCGCAATGCCGCTGATCTCATCGGCGACTCCGAACGCATTGGCTCCGTGCGCGCGGGACGCTACGCCGACCTCATCGCAACGTCGGCTGATCCGCTTAATGATCCCGAACAGTTCAAACAGGTGAAATTCGTCATGAAGGGCGGCGTTATTTATCGCCGTGCCGGATCTGCGCTGCCGCTGCAGGACGCCTCCAAGAAGAGCGACTGACTGCAAGTGACCTACCAGAGCCGGATCGCCACAGCGCCGGCGACAATGACGGCTGTTGCGAGGTAGCGCTGCATGCCCGCTCGCTCTTTCAGGACCAGCACCGCTATGCCCATGCCAAAGACCATGGAGGTCTCGCGCAGCGCCGCCACCAGCGCGATCGGCGCCTGCGTCATCGCCCACAAGGCGATTCCGTACGAGATGAGCACCGCCGCGCCGCCAATGAGCCCTGAAGGGAGGCGCTGCTTCGCATACTCGATGAATGCCCCCGGACGAGTGCTGATCACTCCCAGTAAAAGCACCGCAGCGGTAACCTCAAAGATCCACATTGTATAAGCGGCCGGAGCTCCGGACTTGCGCACACCGATGCCATCGATCGTCGTGTAGGTGGCGATGATGAGCGCGTTCGCGAGCCCATATTTCATGACCGCACTGTTGGCGCCGGCGCGTCCCCGCACCTCCCAGGCAAGGCCCATTACGCCGGTGCAGATAAGGCCCACTCCGAGCCATCTACCCGGGGAGAGTGCCTCGCCGATCACGGGCCCGCTTACAAGCGAGACCAGCAGTGGCGCCGTGCCACGCATCATCGGGTATGCATGACTGAAGTCGCCGGCGCGAAAGGCCGCGGTGAGGAATTTGTAGTACACGACCTGCAAAAGTGCGGAGGCGACCACGTAAAGCCAACTTGCGCGTGCCGGCTGGGCAAGAAACGGCAGCAGAAAGAGTGCAATGAAAGCTGCCGAGGTTGCGATGAGGACCGCCTGCAGATACTTATCCACGGCCCCCTTGACGATGGCGTTCCAGCTTGCACCCATGAGGGCTCCAAGCAGAATCAAACCAAATACAGATCCGGACACGGACTCCCCCTGTATGCACGCAGCACGGCAAGACCAGTTGCGAATGGTACGGGACCGGGCGTCGGGCGTCGGCCGCGATTCGCGACACGTTTTCCGAGTGGCCGCGACGACTCTTTGCGTCCCGCGCTCGTTAAAATTACCTCACACCGACGATGCGCGCATTGAGGACCAAAGAAGGCCAGCGTGTAGCCCACACGTGCGCTCGAACTCTTCACCTACAGGGACGGGTTCTATATCCTCGATGCCGTGTCTGCCGAGTTCAAAATTTGCAATCCGACGCTGAACGTCACGAATGCCGAGCTGTCGTGTGGCCAAAGCGTGCCGCAGCCGTGCGCGCCCGGCGCTGACTTTGCCAAGGGCGGCGTCGCGTGAGCGAATCGCGATCTTTACTGTGCGGTGTTGAACTGGGCGGCTCCAAGTGCATCTGCCTCATCGGCACCGGCCCGGATGACATCGCCGCTCAGGTGAGCGTACCGACCGGCAGCGATCCTGCCGCGACGCTCGCGCGAATTGCGGAGGTTCTGCGCGCTTGGCAGGGGGCCTACGGCGAATTTTCCGCCATCGGCATCGCCTCCTTTGGGCCGCTCGACCTGCGCAAGGGGTCGCCCACCTATGGGCGAATCACCTCGACCATAAAGCCCGGATGGTGTGGCACCGACCTTGTCGGCCGGCTCGCCGCGCGCCTTCGCATACCGATC
>DATCBZ010000194.1:0-3791 GCA_036511555.1 Steroidobacteraceae bacterium | reverse complement strand
CACCGATTTCGAGCGCCTCATGCTGCTGCTGGCGCAAAAAACGCAGCGACACGTGAGCTTCGAAGAACAGGACTACTTGAGTGTGCTCGACCGTCCGTTACGAAGCTCGGGCGAACTCCTGTACGAGCGCCCCGACCACCTGGAGAAGCGCACGCTCGCGCCGAAGGCGGCAAGTCTCATCCTTGAGAAAGGCAGCCTTACCGTTCAATCGGGGCGGCGTACGCACATCCTCCCACTGAGCGACTATCCGCAGATTGCGCCACTCATCGAGAGTATGCGCGCGACCCTTGCGGGAGATGAAGCGGCCCTGCAGCGGATCTTTAAAGTCGACTTTGCCGGCAGCCTCGCAAATTGGACACTATCACTCGTGCCGCTTGATGCACAGCTGCGCAATGTCGTGCAGACGATTCGGATCGAGGGTGACGAGGCCGAACTGCATTCCGTGACGATTGTGCAGGCCGATGGCGATCGCTCTGTCATGACGATCGGGCCCGCAGTTCCGCCGTGACGCCGCCGCGCTGGCTTGCGCTCGTGCTGTGGCTTGCGCTGATGGCATTGGCCGTGGTCATTGTCGGCCGCGCGCACTACACCGCCGATCTGTCGGCGTTTCTGCCGCGTGCACCGAGCGCCCGCCAGCAGTTGCTGGTGGAGCAATTGCGCGACGGGCCCGCCTCACGTGTGTTGCTGATGGCGATTGAGGGTGCCGATGCGGCCGCGAGAGCGCAGCTGTCAATGGCCACCGCGCGACAACTGCGAAATAGCCGCGGCTTTCTCACCGTCAATAATGGTGAGTCCGTAAATGATGCACGCGACCGCGCCTTTGTGTTCAAACATCGGTATCTGCTAAGCGAAGCCGTTACTCCGGAGCACTTTACCGTAGGCGCCCTCACAAGCTCGATCGACGACACGATTGCGCTGCTCGCATCCCCCGTTGGCTTCGCTCTTAAATCGCTGCTGCCCGAGGATCCGACCGGCGAGACGCTGCAGGTACTGAATCAACTCGACCGTAGCGCGCGTCCGCACACGGTCGGCGGCGTATGGGCATCCGCCGATGGGCGGCGTGCTCTCCTCGTCACATCGATGCGCGCGCCCGGCTCCGATATCGACGCCGCGGAGCGCGCCGTGAAAACGATCCGGGCGGACTTCGCGCGTGCGCAGGATGCGGCGTCGGGGTCCACTGCCCGCGATGCGCGCCTCGTGATCACCGGATCGCCACTGTTCGCGGTGGCCGCGCGTGACACGATCAGGCGCGAAGCGGTACGGCTGTCGATTCTGAGCACGAGCCTGATCGTGACTTTGCTCCTGATCGTGTATCGCTCGCTACCGCTGCTGCTGCTGGGGCTTTTGCCGGTCACCTCCGGTGCGCTCGCCGGCATCGCTGCGGTGGCCGCGGGATTTGGCGCCGTGCACGGCATCACTCTGGCCTTTGGGATCACTTTGATCGGTGAGTCCGTCGACTATTCGGTTTACCTATTTGTGCAATCGACCCGGACAGCGAACGGTGCGTTCGATACCGCCCGCGCTGAAGGCGCCATGTGGAGAACCATCCTACTTGGGGTGCTCACCTCGGTGTGCGGCTTCGCATCTTTGCTGCCGTCAGGTTTTCCAGGCCTCGCGCAGCTTGGCCTGTACTCGATTGCGGGACTCGTTGTCGCAGCGGCGGTAACGCGCTTCGTGCTCCCCGGGCTTATTCCCCGCTCCTTACATAGGCGCAATTTGACGCCCCTTGGGGAGCGGGTTGCGGTTGTTCTTCGGCATGCCCGCGCCGCACGCTGGACGCTTGGCATCGTTGCAATAGGGGCTGCATTGGTACTGTTCGTGCATCGCGATACGCTCTGGAACCGCGACCTTGCGGCGTTAAGTCCCGTATCCGCGCGCGCCCGCGCGCTGGATACGCGTCTACGCACGGATTTGGGTGCGCCGGACGTGAGCGACTTTGTCGTCGTTGCCGGCGATGATCTGCAAACGGTGTTGCGCGCGAGCGAGAAAGTGGCCGCGCGGCTCGCAGCGTTCGTTAGCGATCGCACCATCGGCGGTTTTGACAGCCCGACGCACTACCTACCGAGCGATGCTGCGCAGAGTCTGCGGCGTGCGAGCCTGCCTGACAGTAGCGCGCTGCGCCTACGCCTGAAGGCTGCGACGGCGTCGCTGCCAGTAAGCGCGGCGCGGCTCGAACCATTTATTCTGGACGCGGCAGAAGCGCGTGCAGCGCCGCTCCTTCGCGTTAGCGATTTGGAGGGTACTTCGTTCGCCGCCGGATTTGACGCCCTGACGATGCACGAAGGCACACGCTGGGCGGCACTCATGCCGCTGCACGCGACCGAGGCAGGCACGCAGCCCTCGGCCGCCGCCACCGACAAGATTCGCGCCGCTGTCGAGAATGCCGCGCCGGGCAAGGCGTTTCTTCTGAATCTCAAAAACGAATCCGATGCGCTGTATTCGAGCTATCTATCGGAGGCGCTACGCCTGTCGGCCGGAGGATTTGCGGCTATCATTGTGCTGTTGCTGCTCACGCTGCGTTCACCAAGGCGGGTCGTAGCCGTAGTAGCACCATTGGTGCTTGCGGTGGTCACGGTGGCGTCCGCATTGCTGCTCGCGGGTCGAACCCTGACGATTCTGCACCTGATCGGAATGCTTCTTATCGTGGCTGTAGGTTCAAACTATGCCCTCTTCTTCGACCGTGGCGCGGCACCACACAGCGGCGGCACGCCGTCCCTTACCCTGGCATCGCTCGTGATTGCCAATGCCACTACGGTTGTGGGATTCGGTGTGCTCGCCTTCTCGGCTGTACCGGTGCTCGCCGCCCTGGGCGCAACGGTTGCGCCGGGAGCTTTCCTGGCACTGGCGTTTGCCGCCGCAATGAGCGCGCGGCCGTCGGCGGCGAGATAGATGGCTTCCGCGGCATCGACACGCTGGAGCCCCACGCCGCTCCTCAAAGCATCCGCGGCTTTGCATATCGGCGCCGCCGCATTCGCGTGCGCGCAGCCGCAACTTTGGCCGTGGGCGCTCGGCGCCGTCGTCGTCAATCATTTGCAACTCGCGGCCACCGGCTTATGGCCACGTAGCACGGCGCTCGGACCCAACTGGACGCATTTGCCAGAGTCGGCGAAGCGCCGCGGCGAGGTCGCCCTTAGCATTGATGATGGTCCGGAGTCCGCCGTGACCCCTAAAGTGCTCACACTTCTCGATGCGTACGGCGCCAGGGCTACATTCTTCTGCGTCGGTCGCCGTGTCGAGGAGCGCCCCGAGCTTGCGCGCGAGATCGTACGCCGTGGTCATGCAATTGAAAACCATAGCTATCGACATCTCAACTATTTTTCACTATTAGGGCCACGCGCCCTCGCCTATGAGATTGAGCGTGCGCAGGAGGTCATCGCTGCGGTAACCGGCGAGCGTCCGAGCTTTTTCCGCGCGCCGGCCGGTCTACGCAGTCCGCTTCTGGATCCTGTGCTCACGCGCCTTGGTCTTCGGCTTGCAAGCTGGACACGGCGGGGCTTTGACTCGGTAAACAGCGATTCAGAGTCTGTATTGCGGCGCTTGACCAGCGGGCTTGCAGCCGGGGATATACTGCTCTTGCACGACGGACACGCCGCCCGCACGCGCACGGGCACACCCGTAATTCTCGAGGTCCTGCCGCGGCTACTCACGGCCTTTGCGGCCGCAGGTTTGACTCCAGTGCGCTTGAAGGCGGCGCTGACGTGAATGCTGCTGCGGCACTGCGCACCCTCGTTGACGCCGCTCGCGTTCCATATCGAGTTCTCGTGCGTTATCGTGTTGGCTGCTAAGTCGAC
>DATCBZ010000193.1:0-6067 GCA_036511555.1 Steroidobacteraceae bacterium | reverse complement strand
GCCGGTCATTTCAGCGACGGTGAAGCCGCGGCAGTGCTCGGCCGCTGCTTTGCGCGCGCGCTCGTGAATTCGGGGATCGAATTCGACATGCTGTTCGGGCCCGCCTACAAGGGGATTCCGCTCGTGACGGCTACCGCGATTGGGCTTGCTGATGTGCATCGGCGCAATGTGCCGTATGCCTTCAACCGCAAGGAGGCCAAAGAACATGGCGAGGGCGGCAGCATCGTGGGTCCGGTGCTCGCCGGGCGAGTGGTCATCGTCGATGATGTCATTGCCGCCGGGACCGCAAAGCGCGAAGCCATTGACCTCATTCGCGCCGCAGGGGCGCAGCCGGTTGCAGTGCTGCTGGCCCTTGACCGCCAGGAACGTGGTCTGGGCGAGCGCTCGGCTGCTCAGGAACTTGAGGCAGAGCACGGCATTTCCTGTGTGAGCATTCTTACACTGAATGGGCTCATCGAGTCGTTAGGGACCCGTACCGAAGGCGGCGGCAAAGTTTCCGAGGCCGATCTTGCCGCCCTGCGCGCCTACAGAGCGCGCTATGGGGTGGGCTAGAGACTTGCGATACAGGGTCGATTGGTCAGAAGATGACGCACAGGCCGATCTTTGAGGTGAAGTGCATGTCGGTTCGCGCGTGGCTGTTGGCGCTCCTCGTACCGCTGGCGGGAATGGGGCTCGCCGATGGTCAGACAAACGATAAGGTGCCCAAAACCTACCGCTGGGTCGATGAAAAAGGGGTCGTCCACTATGGCGACCGCATTCCGGCGCAGGACACGCAGAGGGAACATACGGTTCTCAATCGCGAGGGTGTTGAGGTCGGCAGGTCCGATGCGCAGAAGTCTCCCGCGCAGATAGCCGAAGAAGCGCGCCGCGAGCAGGAGGCGATGCGCCTTGAGCAGCACGACACGTTTTTGCTCACGACCTATACATCCGCCAAGGACATCGAAGATCTGCGCGACGCGCGGCTTGAGGAATTGAACAGCCAGCATGTCGCGGCCGAACAATACATCGAGAATCTAAATGCAAGCCTCATGACGCTGCAATCGCTCGCGCTGACGTTCAAACCCTACAACACGAGTGCCGGTGCGCGCAGAATGCCTGACGATGTGGCCGCCAATCTCGTGCGCGCGATGAGTGAGCTGCATACGCAACGCAATACGCTCGAGGCCAAGGACAAAGAGGCGCAGGCGGTGCGCACCGAATTCAACGGCGACATTCAGCGCTACAAAGACCTGCGCGCAAAGATGCTCTCGCGCTGACGGATCTAATTGCGGCCCGAATGGCCAAAGCCGCCGCTGCCGCGCGCCGTCGCCGCGAAGTCCTCCACGATTTGCAGCTCCACCTGGACGACCGGCACCACCACGAGCTGTGCGATCCGCTCGCCGGGCTTCAATGTGAAAGGCGCCTGGCTTCTGTTCCAGCACGACACCATGAGCTCACCCTGATAGTCCGAATCGATGAGACCGACGAGATTGCCGAGCACGATACCGTGCCGGTGACCGAGGCCGGAACGCGGCAGAATGACTGCGGCGAGCGCGGGATCCGCGATAAAGATCGCAAGGCCGGTGGGAATAAGCTCGGCCTGTCCGGCGCCGAGCACAAGCGGTTTGTCGAGACACGCCCGCAGATCAAGTCCGGCCGAGCCGGACGTTGCATATTGGGGTAGCGGAAAATCAGCTCCGACGCGCGCATTTAAGATCCGCACCTGCAGCGGCGGACGGCTCGCACTCACGCCTGCGCCGTGCCGCGCGCTGTGCTGGCACGCTCGGCATGTACTTCTGCAATCAACGCGATGAGACGCTCGGCAAGAGTAGCCTTCGATGCGCGGCCGAGCTCGCGCCGGCCGCTGCGCCACAGCACCACCAGGTGATTGTCTTCGCAGTCAAAGGCCTTGTCGGTACCGACTTCATTGGCGGCAATCATGTCGAGATTTTTCTTCATGAGCTTGCTGCGGGCGTTCTGCTCGACGCTTTCCGTCTCGGCCGCGAAACCGACCACGAACGGTCGCTGTGCGCGCGCGGCAACGGTAGCGACGATGTCGGTCGTACGCTCCATCGACAGGTCCATATGCTCGGAGGTTTTTTTGATCTTGTGCTCGTAGGTTTGGCTCGGGCGATAGTCCGCCACCGCAGCCGTTGAGATGAAAATGTCCGCGCGCTCAACCTCGCGCAGCACCGCGGCCAGCATGTCCGCGGCACTTTCGACCTCCACGCGCTGCACCCCCGGCGGCGTCGGCAACGCGACCGGCCCGCTCACCAAGACGACATCGGCGCCCGCCTCACGCGCGGCATGCGCGACGGCAAAGCCCATCTTGCCGGAGCTGCGATTGCTGACGAAGCGCACCGGATCAATGCACTCGCGAGTGGGGCCGGCGGTGATGAGCACGCGGCGCCCGAGGAGCGGACCGGCTCGCCGCAACAAGGTCATGGCGCGGTTTAAAACTTCGAGCGGCTCGTGCATGCGGCCGGCACCCACTTCACCGCAGGCCTGGTTCCCCTCGGCGGGACCGATGACGGTGACGCCGCGCGTATTAAGAAGGGCGACGTTGGCTTGGGTCGCCGGATGCGCCCACATGATCCGATTCATGGCCGGGGCGATGGCAAGCGGCGCCTCGGTCGCAAGGCACAGTGTCGTCAGAAGATCGTCCGCCTGTCCGCCCGCAAGGCGCGCGAGAAACCCGGCGCTTGCCGGGGCCACGAGGACGAGCTCCGCCCAGCGGGCAAGCTCAATGTGGCCCATCGCAGCCTCCGCCGCGGAATCCCACAGATCAGTCCGCACCGGGCGGCCGGAGACGGCCTGAAACGTGAGCGGTGTGACGAATTGCTGCGCTGCCGCGGTCATCACGACCTGCACTTCCGCGCCGGTTTCACGCAGGCGGCGCACAAGCTCGGGGCTCTTGTAGGCCGCGATGCCACCGGTTACGCCGAGCACGATTCGATTGCCGTTCATGAAAGCCCCTTGACGCTGCAGGGATTATCCGGCCCCGGTCCGCAAACTGGCAAACCTTTCGCAAACCCGGCTCAATTCCCGTGATCCATGCACGCTTGCGAACGGCCGCCCGGCTTTTTTCGCTGCTCGCCTCGTTTCGCAGCGTCTACGCGACATTTGTCCGTCGCCAGGCCTCAACGGCAGTCACACACTGCCGCCGGGTGAGGAGTGTGCAATGAGCATCCGGGATTGGCCGAAGAACGAACGACCGCGCGAGAAACTTATCGAGCGGGGCGCGCATGCGCTCTCCGAAGCGGAGCTCCTGGCCGTGCTCTTGGGATCGGGCGTGCGCGGCCGCTCGGCGGTGGAGCTGTCGCGTAATCTGCTCATGGAATTTGGCTCACTGCGCGCACTCTTCAGTTCCGAGCGCACACGCTTCATGAGCCACCGCGGCTTGGGCCCAACTCGCTACTGCGTCATTCAGGCCGCGCTGGAACTGGGGCGGCGCCACTATCGAGAGGCAATGTGCATCGGCTCCGTGCTCACAGCGCCCGAGTCGACGCGCGCCTTTCTCATGAGCCAGCTGCGTGATCGCGCCTACGAAGTGTTTTGCTGTCTACACCTCGATAACCGTCATCGCCTGATCTCGTTTGAAGAATTATTCCGCGGCACTATCGATGGCGCGAGCGTCCATCCGCGCGAGGTGGTCAAACAAGCCCTCTCCCACAACGCGGCCGCGGTGATTTTTGCTCATAACCACCCATTATGTTGAGTTTAATGTGTCACCACCGGGGTACCTGGGTGTTGATAGACGAGCAAAAGCGCGCAACGAACATGTCAAAGAGAGACGCCTCGCGTTGTTTCTCGCTATGCAAACGTGCGGAGCTCGCCATCAACGAAGTTCGCGAGACTGTTGTGGCAGAACTGTGTCGTGAGAGGAATCCTCGTCGGTATTCCCCCCTTAAGAAATCGAGGATACGAACATAGCAACACTATACGTTCGCGACGGCGACGAGTTCCGAGAGGCTGGAGCCCAAGATGTGTTCGATCGTGCCAAGGCGCTTATTTCGCAGCGCTTTCGCGTCGGAGCTCCCGTCCTTACTGCCCCGGGCCGCACACGCGAATTCCTCCGCCTCAAGCTCGGTGCCCTCGATCACGAAGTGTTTGCTGCGCTGTTCTTAGATAATCGACATCGATTGATCGAGTACGTTGAACTGTTTCGCGGCACAATCGACGGCGCGTCGGTGCATCCACGCGAAGTGGTAAAGGAAGCATTAGCCCGCAACGCGGCGGCTCTGATCTTCTGTCATTGCCACCCGAGTGGTCAGGCGTCCCCGTCCGCAGCAGACGAGCTAATCACGCGTCGCCTGAAGGAAGCACTCGCGTTGGTAGACATTCGAGTTCTCGATCACGTCATCATCGGGGAGACAATTATGTCGTTCGCCGAATCTGGACTCCTGTGACATGGCGCATGGGTTGCTGAGCGTCTAGTTTGACGACCCCCGCAGTTGAGCCAATAATTTTGCGACGACGATATCACTACGATCGTCTTCCTCGCCTTTGTGTACGACCTCAAGTTTGCCGTTCGGTGTCGGGAACCAAACGCTGCCGTCTCCGCTCGCATCGTAAAATCCAACACAATGTTTAGCTGCCAAACGGTAGGCGCCTCATAGGCAACGGTCCCCTTCAAGGACCCGAACCCTGCGTAAATAATGTCGGAACCGATCGTGTAATCGACCGCCCAATCCCAGCGCACGGTATCCTCCGCGGGCGGCCGCAGGGGGCCGTTCATTGGCGGAAACGTCTCCGTGAGCTCCTGGAACTAGGCCCGTAATGCCAACATCGTATTGTGTGGGTCGTTAAAGTCCAGAAGATCGTCCGCCCATCCGCTGCGCAAGTCATACCAAGCCATAAATGTGGCGCGATCTCGAGAGCTTTCGCGTGCCGCAACGTACCCTCACGCTGGCCTGCTCTTGCACCAAAGAGCAGTAGGCTTTTGGCGCATGCTTGGCATTTGCGCCGCCGATTTTGGTAATGCCCGTGGCTGCGAGCAGAATGCAGCGCCGCGGAGACTGACGGCTCGGACTAGTTCGTGGGCAGCGGTTGCATTTGCTCGACGCCCGTCATCCATGCGTGACGAATTAGCCGGCCGCATTGCATGGATTCGTAGCCTTCCTGTTCTCCCGATCCGGTCGAATTCGAGCGGGAAATAACGCCGTAGTACTTCTTGGTCGAGTCGATCCACGGGTAGAAGCCGAATGCCCCGGGACTACTGAAGGCGCCGTCGCCTTGGGTGTTTGGATCATCTTCCACCCAGTGGCCCAAGGAGTAGTGCCACGCCTCCGGGATTGGGCTGAAGACCGCATTGCACGTCGACGAATGGCGCGTGCAGACAGCGCTCGTGCCCAGAGCGTCGCGCATATACAGAGAACCGTCGAGAATGTGCCGCAACACGAGCGCGTAGTCATTTGCGGTTGCGGAAATGCCGCCCGCGAGCAAGGGCTGTGTGTAGTTGATGTCCGATGCGAGCAAGGCTCCGACGGTACTACCAAGCGATGTATAGACAAGATTGCCCAAACTTTTCAGCAGCCGGGCATGATTTTCCATGTGGCCGCCGTCGTAATCGAACTTGCCGATCGTCGTCGGATCCTGCGCCGAAAACGAAACGCCCTCGGAATTTGTCTGCGTAAGACACTGGTTCACGGTATCGGGATTAAGCGTATTCGGGCATGCGCCACTCGTCGTGTTGGTGCCCATGTTGCTGTAGCCGCTGGTGAAGTGCAGAAAATCAATATCCTGCGCCGTAAGATTAGCGGCGGCGCCGCGCAGCTGTGTTACGTAGGTGGCATAGATGAGTTTTGAGGCCGACGCGACCGAGAGTTTTGTGGTTGCAAGGACGGGGCCATCCGAATCGCTGCCGTGACTGCCGCTGACGAGGGCGCCATTCTTGTCGCCTATCTCCCAATAGAACGGCGTGATGGGCGCGCCGCACAAGGGATTGTTCTGCGCGGTCGCCCGAGCAGCGGCTGCGCTGTTTGGAGTAGGCGGTGTACCGGGTGCGATCACCACCACTTGCGCTGGCGTCGCAGAAGCAAGCGGCCGGCCGGACGCGGGGGTTGCATTGATCGTCGCAGTAGCACCT
>DATCBZ010000192.1:0-2837 GCA_036511555.1 Steroidobacteraceae bacterium | reverse complement strand
CGCACCGCTCCCTTCCGCGGTGCGCGAGATTCTGACGCGCCACGGCATCGCCCTGCCGAAAGACAATGTGCTGCAGCTGGAAATTGACGCCGCAACTCCGTGAGAGTACGCGGCCACATCGCTGGGTTTTCGCTCTTCGCTGGGCTTTCCTGCATCGCAGGGATTTTGCTGCTGGCCGCACAGTCTCATGCGATAACTTTGCCTGCCAGTTGCACGGCATCCAAGGGGGCGGACATATCGAAAGTTCCCATCGCCCAATTGCGCAATCGGCTTTTGGAGGTCAACGAGACCGATCCTGACGCTGCCATTCAATTGATGTGCGCCACCATTCCCCGAGTGGCGCACGAGAAGGGTGAAGGTTCCGCAGAGGTTGCCTGGTGGGCCGCCTCGCTCGCAACTCCGCTGATCGCGTACAAGGACAAATTTCAGGAAGCGATTCCGCTGTTGCAATTTGCCGAGCCCATCCTCGAGCGACAACCGAACAAATACGCGGCCGAGATTGCCGATATCAACGTTGCGTACGCGTGGATCGCCTTCAGACAAGGGCGATTGGCGGAGTCGGCCGAAGCGTGGCAAAAAGCGTTGAACGCTCGAGAGCGCGCTCCGGGCCTTCGGCAGATCGAGCTGCAGAAGGTACTGGTGGGACTCGCGCAAGTGCGTGCGTCGCTGCGCGACTTTCGCGCCGCACACGAAGCGGTGGCCCGGGCCAATGCCATCTTGATCGCCAATCATGCGACGGTGAGCGAGGCCGGCGCGGCGATTGAAAATATCGAGGCCAATCTGGATTTGCGCGAGGAGGTGTACGCGCGCGCGCGTACGCATGCCGAAGCGCAAATTTCGATTGAAAAACAGCTGCAGGGCGGGGCGCCGCAGCTCGTCACCGCATACGTGCTGCTCGGCAGCATCGATCAACGCCTGGATGATTTCGATGCCGCGGAGGCCGCGCTGCGCCAGGCGATTCGGCTCTCCGAAGCCGAGAACGGGCCGTTGCAGCGGCACTATCTCACCGCGCTCAACCAAATGGCCGTCATGCTGATTGAGCGCGACCGGCCTTTCGAAGCCCTGCCGTATGCGCGGCGTGCCTTGGAGGTCGGGGAAGCCACCGTCGGTAAGGACGCGCCCAAGCTGGTGGGCGTGTTGCGCACTTTAGCCGACACCAGCTGCGCCCTCGGCGATCTGCCGTCGGCATTGCACCTTTATCAACGCGCTGACCTGATCGTCGATCAAAATCGCGCCAACATCGAGCGCCAGGTATTGGTGGCGCACTATCGGGGTTTAAGCAATTTGCAACTGGAGCTCGGAGATCTTCCGGCAGCTCGCGCCGCGCTGCACGCGGGAATCAACGCGGCGGGCGATGATGTTACTTTGACTGTGGAACGCGGCTATTTATTGTTGGCTCTGGCGCGCGCCACGGATGCTCTCGATCCTGAGCGGTCCCGGTTGCTCGAACAGGCGCTGGCATTGTTTCAGGCGCGGCTGCCCAAGGCACATCCCGTCAATCTACGCGTCGTCAACGAACTCTGCGCCGTGGAGATCGCGGCGCGCGCTGATCCGGCTTCCCGTTGCAAAGAAGCGGGCGACTGGGTATTAAGCGCACGCGACGTGGAACCCAGTCTGCGCAGCGCCGTGTACCAAAACGAAAGTGCGTTGGATGAGGTTCGCGGAGACGTAAACGGAGCCTACGCGCAGGCGCTGAAGAGCGTCGCCGCCGCCGAGGCGGTGGGTACGCCGGATCCTCTGTGGCGGGCCTATTTCGCCTTCGCCGCGGCGAACGCTGCGCGTCAGGATACGGCTCTGGCGATCTTTTTTGGCAAACAAGCGGTCAGTCAGATCGAGCGCCTGCGCGGCGATTTCACGGGCGGCGAGCAGGACCTGCAGCGCACATTCTTGATCGACAAGGTATCGGTATACCGGGCAGTGGCGGATTGGCTCATGGAGGCCGGGCGTATCGACGAAGGCTTGGAGGTGCTCAAGCTTCTCAAGGGCCAGGAACTCTACGATTTTCAGCTGCGGGGAGCCGCGGCTTCGAGCGACACGCATGTCGACTTCACGAGGGAAGAGCAGGCACTGCGCGAGCGTTACGCGGCGGCGCTAACCGCGGCCGGTGAACGCGGCGAGGAATTCGAGCGCCTGTCGCGCCTGCTCGAGGTGGATCGTCTGACCCCCGCCGAACGCGCCCGACTTGAACAAATGCTGAAGAACGACGTCAGCCTGGATGAAGCCCGCAGAAGTCAAATTCAAGCAGTTTTGAGTTCACGCCAAACCACTCAAAGCCCCGCCGCTGTGCGCGAGCATAGCCTTCAGGCCGACGGTCTCTCTAACGAGCTGAACCGTGCGGGTCCCGACGCGGCACTCGCGGTGTTCCTGCTGACTCAGGACCATTTGCGGGTCTTGGTCGCCACTTCCAAGCAGCAGATTGAATACCAGGTGCCGGTCGATGCCGCGGATCTGCAAAAGAAAATCGGGAATTTTCTGGAGGCTTTGAACCAACGCGAGGACGTCGCAGCGTCATCCCGCGCCTTGTATACGATCCTCGCGAAGCCGCTCGATATCGCGGCCCAGCGCGCACACGCCAAGCGTTTGGTGCTCTGGCTGGACGGCGCATTGCGCTATGTGCCATTCGCGGCATTGAACGATAGCGGCCACTATCTGATCGAAAAGTATGCGCTGCAGATTTACTCCGTGCCTGAGCGCCGCTCAGTCGCGTTGGCTCGAAGTTCGCCGCTCTCGCTCAAGGTTCGAGGCCTAGGCGTTGCTCAAGCGGTGCCAGGATTCGCCGCGCTGCCGGCAATGGCCGATGAATTGTGCGATGTGGTGCGGGGTCCCATAACGGGATT
>DATCBZ010000191.1:0-4386 GCA_036511555.1 Steroidobacteraceae bacterium | reverse complement strand
ACAGAGCGTGTATTTGAAGGACTGCTCGTATGAGGCACCAAACGGACCGCGTATCGAGGGCGCATGGAATCCCCAGATCAGTCTTGACCTGAACACCCTCGTTAACCAGCTCACGCCTGAGCTGCGCGAAGTAGTGCTCACCGTTACCGTTTCCGCAAAGCATGACGAGGCCACCGTTTTTCTTGTTGAGGTCAAGCAGGCGGGCGTGTTCATGATGCGTAACCTCTCCGATATCGAGCTCAATCGTGCGGTTGGCAGCATCTGTCCGAGCGTGCTGTTTCCGTACGCGCGCGCCGCCGTGTCGCAACTCGTGACACAGGGTGGTTTTCCGCAATTCCTGCTGCCGCCGGTCAACTTCGATGCGCTGCAGGCGCGCAGCGAGACGAACGGATCGATGGTCAAGAATTGAGCGAATCCGAACCCCAAGCACCGATCGCCGTGCTGGGCGCCGGGTCATGGGGTACGGCGCTCGCGATTCAGTTCGCCCGCGGTGGCAAGCGCACCCGTTTATGGGGTCGCGAGCCTGCGCAGATGCGCGCGATGGCGCTCGCGCGCAGAAATATTCGCTACCTTCCCGAGGCGGAGTTCCCGCAAGCGTTGAGCGTCGAGACGGACGTCGGCGCAGCTCTCGAAGGTGCGCTCGACGTCCTCGTCGCCGTGCCGAGTCATGCGCTGCGCAGCGTGCTGCGCGGAATCGCGCCGCGTCTGGCGCATGGGATGCGTCTTGCCCTTGCGTCCAAAGGCTTTGAGCTTGCAACGAGTCGGTTGCCGCACGAGGTTGCGCACGAGGAGCTCGGCGCCGGACGTTCGATCGCGGTGCTATCGGGGCCGACGTTTGCGCACGAAGTCGGCGCCGGTCTGCCGAGCGCGATGACCATCGCATCTCCGGACGCTGCCTTTGCAAGCGCGCTTGCCTCTGATTTGTCCGCCGGGAATTTTCGCGCCTATACCTCGCCGGACATTATTGGCGTTGAAGTCGGCGGCGCCGTGAAGAACGTGCTGGCGGTGGCCACCGGCCTTTCGGACGGCCTCAACTTCGGCGCCAATACGCGCGTCGCTCTCATTACCCGCGGGCTTGTGGAAATGACGCGCCTCGGGGTTGCGCTCGGCGCGCAGCGCGACACGTTCATGGGCCTTGCCGGTTTGGGAGACCTCGTCCTCACCTGCACCGATGATCAGTCCCGCAACCGGCGCTTTGGCTTGCTGCTCGCGGCCGGCAAGACAGCGGCGGCGGCACTTGCTGAGATCGATCAGATCGTTGAGGGCTACGTCGCCGCTCAGGCCACGCGGGCGGTGGCGCAGCGCCTCCAGGTCAAGATGCCGCTGTGCGAGGCAGTCTATCAGGTGCTGTACGAACATCTGCCGGCGGTCGAAGTCGTGCGCGGCCTCATGAGCCGGCCCGTCAAAGCGGAGACGGATTAGGCTCTTCCCCTGCGGTCCTGGATCGCACCCGACGGGACACGCAGCGAGCATCCCTCCTTGCACCAGTCGCGTAAGCGCCTCGCTTCGTCGCAGGTGCCCAACTTTCACTGTCGCCGCCTGTCAGGCTGTACGCATGCAAGGAGATGCCACATGAATCGCTACTTAGCCCTTACCATTCTTGCACTCTGCGCTGCTGCCGGCTGCGTCAATGCATCCGACCAAAGCGATTCAGCCAAAGCCGATGCCGACGCGGACGTCGCCGCAAGCAGCGGCGATACCAATACCGTCAACGCCTCGATTCGGGTCGCCGCGGGCAGTAAGAACGGCGCGGTCAGCACGGTCAACGGCACTATTCGTGTTGACGATAATGCAATCATCGGCAGCGCCCGTACGGTCAATGGCGATATCCATGTCGGCACGCACGCAAGCGCTGAATCATTGAACACGGTCAACGGTGGCATCACGCTCGACTCCGGCGCGCATGTCGGCAAAACGGTCACGAGCGTCAATGGTTCGCTGCGAATGAAGGACGCTGCCGAAGTCGGCGGCGGCGTCACCAGTGTGAACGGTGACATCGTGCTGACGAGTGCGCATGTGGCCGGTGGCATCTCAACCGTCAACGGCGCTATCAACTTGATGCAGAACTCGCACGTCGAAGGCGGCATCTTGGTGCGTCGCAACCGCTCGAGCGGCTGGTTCAATTGGGAAAGTAGCGGACCGCGCATTGTCATCGGGCCCGGCGTCAACGTTCAGGGTGAACTTAAATTTGAGCGTAAGGTGCGTCTCTATGTGAGCGATCGTGCGACGATCGGTCCGGTGAGCGGCGCAACCCCGATCCGATTCTCCGGAGAGACCCCGCCTACCTGATTATTGGCGCGCGGCCGTGCGCCGCGGGCGCTGTCACATAAATCCGTTCTGCCGCCAAGCCTCGTATACGATCAGCGCCACGGCATTGCCCAGATTCAAGCTGCGGTTGCCGCTGCGCATTGGAATGCGCAGGCGCCGCTCGGGATCGATCGCAGCGATGACGGCGGCTGGCAGTCCGTCGCTCTCCGAGCCGAATAAGAACGCATCACCCGGCCGAAAAGCGCCATCGCTATAGACCCGAGCGCCGTCGGTTTCAACGCTGAACACGCGAGCGCCGGGGAGGGTTGCGATGCAGACGGCAAGATTGTCGTGCAGAAACACCTGCGTAAGCTCTGCGTAATCAAGACCGGCGCGGCGCACACCCTTATGACTCAAGTCGAACGTGCAGGGACGGATGAGGTGCAGGCAACAGCCGCTGTTGGCGCAGAGCCGAATGATGTTACCGGCATTCTGCGGAATCTGCGGCTGCAACAGGATAACGTGAAACAAGCTCGGAATCGTCTAACGGCGCTGATTCGGCGATAATGCTCCACATGACTGCCGTCCCGCTTGATGTAAAGAATCCGCTGCGGTTTTCCTTCTGCGGACTCGATTTCTCCTCACCTATTGTTCTCTTATCCGGATGCGTCGGGTTTGGCGAGGAGTACACCCGCATCGAAGGCTTCAGCAACCGCGATGCAGGCGCAGTCGTGCTCAAGGGAACGACACGGGAGCCGCGCCTTGGCAACGCGCCGCACCGTGTGTTCGAGACAGCGGCTGGAATGCTCAATGCGATAGGCCTGCAGAACCCGGGCGTCGAGCAGGTGGTGCAGAAGGTATTGCCGCAGCTCGACTTCAGTGAAACGCGCTTCATCGCCAATGTCTGCGGCTCCACGATCGAGGAATACGTCGAGGTCACCAGACGCTTTGAGCATTCAAATATCGATGCGATCGAGATCAACATATCCTGCCCCAATGTGAAGGAAGGCGGCGTTGCCTTTGGCAATTATCCGGACACCTCGGCGCGCGTCGTTGCCGCCTGTCGTGCGGTCACCCGAAAACCGCTCATCACCAAACTCTCGCCCAATCAGACGGACATACGCGAAAACGCGCGCCGCTGTATCGAGGCAGGTTCGGACGCCCTCGCCGTGATCAATACGGTTATGGGCATGGCGGTCGATATCGATACCCGCCGCCCGGTGATCGGCAACGTACAAGGAGGCCTGTCGGGCCCGGCCATCAAGCCGATTGCGCTGCTTAAGGTGCATCAGGTGTACGAGGTGGCGCGCGCGCAGCGCGTGCCCATCATCGGCCAGGGCGGCATCACGACGGTCAAGGATGCGCTGGAATTTCTGATCGCAGGCGCGAGCGCCGTCGGCATCGGCACCGCACTCTTCTACGATCCGATGATCTGCAAGAAGATCAATCAGGGCATTACGGAGTATCTGCGCGCCCATGGCTTTAAAAATGTCACGCAGCTTATTGGCTCGCTGCGCAGCGGTGCCGAAATCGAGGACTGCGCCATATCGGGCTGACGCGCGCGTCTGCCGTTTCATCCGCGCGTAGGCCTGCGCTGGGTGCCACTGCAACTGTCGGCGCCGGCAACAAGCGCGAATCCGGCTACGGCAGTGGCGCGCTGCCTTGATGGCTTGGCAGCTCATCAGCGGTGCGGAACCATGGAATCCGGCTTGCCGCGTAGATGTGCATGCGCGGGGGAAACGCGCTCGGGTCATCGAAGGATGCGGTGTTGATGCTGATCTCGGCGGGAAGAGCGGCATTGTGGAACACGAGGTAGCTGCCGCACTCTGCACAGAAGAGACGCTCGGCGCGGGCGGAGGATTGGTAGCGGCCCGGCGTACCTGCGAGCCACGAGAAGCCCGCGGTAGCAAAGGTTGTCCAGGCAACTACCGGCGCGCCGGAATTTTTCTGGCACATGCGGCAATGGCAATAACCACTCTCAAGAGCCGCACGCGCCACTCGAAAGCGCAGCTTGCCACACAGACAGCCGCCCTCGTAGCTCTGCATTCGCCTCTCCAATTATCCGGATCTCAAACATGGAACCTGCGGCTCCAGGAGAATACGCTCTTGCGCAGCGGCCCGGTGTAGATTGGACAGGCG
>DATCBZ010000190.1:0-9416 GCA_036511555.1 Steroidobacteraceae bacterium | reverse complement strand
GGGGCATCAGTCGTACCTTGCGTAACGGTCAGAATGCCTGACGTTGCAGCGAAGTCGACCGTTGCGCCGCTGACGGCGCGGTTACTGGCATCGCGCACCAATGCGGTAATCGTTGCGGATTTGGAGCTGTCCGAGGGGATCTGCGGCAAGCTCGTCTCAATCGTGACCGTCTGCTTCGTGTCGGCAACGGTCACCATTGCTGTATTGGATATGCTGCCGGACGCCGCCGTCACGGTGATCGCGGTCCCGGCGGCAGCCGTGCCGGCCGCGAGCGTCACGGTCGCATTGCCGTTCGCATCGGTCGTTGCCGGACTTCCGGAGATCGTGCCCGCCGAGGATGAGAATGTAATAGGAGTGCCGGAGACAGCGCTGTTGTTGGCGTCGGTCGCATGCGCGGTAATCGTCGAGGTGGCCGAGCCGTCGGCAGGAATCGTCGCAGTGCTCGTCGTGACGGCAATGGTCGAAACCGTCGCGCCGCCCGTCGGACTGGTCGGAGCAACGAACGCATTGTTGTCGCTGCCGCCGCACGCGGCCAATCCCAGCGTCAGCGCCGCCAAAACCGTAATAGATGTAAGTTTTCTCATAGTTCATCCAACTTTAATAACCGCTCGGCGAATCCCGCGCCGCTCAGTAGACGTTGACCCCTTCACGGATAATCTTCGGGGTGACAAAGATCAACAACTCGTCTTTATCGTTGGTTTTCGTAGTTGTCTTGAATAAGTTTCCAAGCACCGGCACATCGCCCAGCCACGGCACCTTGGTCTCATCGGTGCGGTGCGTGGTCGCCAGAATTCCACCCAGCACGACTGTCTGCCCGTCGTTGACCAGGACCTGAGTGTTGATCTCGCGCGTGTTGATTGACGGCACGTTGACGCCGCCCGAACCGACGATAACACTGCCCACGGCGTCGTCTTTGACATCAAGACTCAAGATGATGCGGTTATCCGGTGTGATCTGCGGCGTCACCTTCATTGACAGCTCAGCCTTCTTGAACTGCACGGTGGTGGCGCCGCTGGAGGCCGCATCCTGGTACGGAATCTCCACGCCCTGCGCGATCGACGCCTCTTTCTGATTGGCGGTGATGACACGCGGTGAGGAGATGATCTCGGCACGCGTCTCGGTCTGCGCAGCCGACAGCTCCAGATCCACCATGTAATCGGATCCCAAGATCCCAAGCGCGATGCTGCCGGCCGCGGTGGCGGTGGGCAGATTGACGTTATAGCGGTTTGCAACCGTGGCGCCGCTCGGTACCGTAACCGGGAAAGGCGAGCCCGTGCCGCCTTGTAGATTCGCAAGCCCCGACGACAGAATCTGATCAGTGCCGGCGGCGGTGCCGGTCGTTGTCACAAGCCCGTTGGCGCCATTTTTCTGAATGCCGGTAAAGCCGAGGCGCGCGCCGAGTTCGCGCGTGAAGTCATCATCGACGATGACGATGCGCGACTCGATGAGCACCTGCCGCACGGGAATATCAAGCGTTGCGACCAGACGACGGATGTCGGCGATGCGCTCGGCCGTATCCTGGAGCAGCAGCGTGTTGGTGCGATCGTCAACCGCGACATTGCCGCGTGCTGACATGAGCGAGCGGCCCTGCGATTTGATGAGCACCGCCATGTCGGCAGCCTTTGCATAGTTGACCTGCACGTACTCCGAGCGCATCGGCGTCAACTCGGCGATGTCTTTCTTTGAGGCAAGTTCCGCCTTCTCGCGCGTAGCAAGTTCCTCTGCCGGGGCTACGATGATGACGTTGTCCTGACGGCGTTTATCGAGGCCCTTAGTGCGCAGGACGATGTCGAGCGCCTGGTCCCAGGGCACGTTCTGCAGCCGCAACGTCACGTTGCCGGTGACCGAATCGCTCACGACAATGTTCTGACCGCTGGCGTCGGCAAGCAGCTGCAGCACCGCGCGCGTCTCGATGTCCTGGAAGTTCAACGTCAGGCGCTCGCCGGTGTAGACCGGCTTATCGTCGGCCGCAGTCGCAGCCTTCTTGCGCGCCTGCACTTCAACGACGTACTGATCGTCGGACTGATAGGCAAGCTGCTCATAGTCGCCGGTGGCGTCGATCACGAGGCGGCTGCCGTCGCCGGCGCGGGTCGCATCAAAACCGGTGATCGGCGTGCCGAAGTCGGTGGCGTCATAACGGCGCATGAGATTTGCCGGCAATTCGGCGCCGGCAAAATCAACAACGATCTGATTGCCGACCTGATGCAGGTTGATCTGCGTGTGCGGGTCGGTGAGCTTGACGACGACGCGTCCGGCGCCGTCAGCGCCGCGGCGAAAGTCGATGCTGCGGATGCCACGCCCAGCCGGGGCTCCGCTGGGCGCGGACGCGGCGGCACCCACCGGCGTGGCGGCGGCCATCGTGTGACTCGCAGAACCGAGCATCACGACAATGTTGTTGCCATCGACTCGCGTGTCGTACGGCACGAGTTTGTCGAGATTCAGTACCAGGCGGGTGCGATCCTTACCTTCCGCCGCAAGAATGGTATCGAGACCTGCGGAGTGCACGTCGATGCGGCGCGAGGGCAGCGCAAGCCCGATATTCGGCAAATCAAATGAGATGCGTGCAGGGTTGTCGATCGTGAATGACAGCGGCTGCGGCGCGGGCCCTGACAGGCGCATGGTCAGCTGCAACTGCTGCCCAGGCAGCGTTTGCACATCAATGGCCTGGAGCTTCGCGCTAGTCGCGTCCGCGGCAGACACCCGGGCGCTGCCGAGCGCACCGAGAGTGCATGCGACCGTAAGCCACGCAAGCGCGGCCAGGGTGCGGTTCGTCGGGCTGAGACGTTTCATTACTTTAGGGCTCCATTGACTGCCGATCGACTACTCGTTGAGGCCAAGCGACGCACGTCGCTCCATGTACCCGCCGAGTCCGTCCGGGACAATTTCAATCAAACTGATCTTGGATGGGGTGATGTCCGTGACCTTGCCGTCGGCTTGGCCCATGTAGTCGCCAGGCACGACCCGGTGCACGAGACCATCTTTAGTCTGCACGAGGCCAAACATCCGGCCGGAAAGTTTGAGTGTTCCGACCATCTTCAGAGTATCGAGCGAAAATTGCTCGAGGAACTCACGATTACGTTTTGAATCCGGGCGCAGGCCGGAATTGCCAGGGCCGCCCGAACCACCGGGCTGAAACGGCGAACGCAGCGTTCCCGCAGAGTAGGTAAAGGTTTCATAGGGCTTCACTTCGGGCAACGGCTCCACGTGCCCGCCCGGTTCCTTCTTCGTCTCGTCAATGAAACGCGACAGATCGCTATCGGCGCTCGAGCAAGCGACAAGGCTTGCATACAGCACGCACGTCAGCACCGCGCAGGACTTGAGAAATGAATTTTCGGATTTCATGTAAATGATGCCAGTCGATGCATTAGGCCTTAGCCATTGGGATGACGCGCCGCCTGCTCCGCCTTGCGCCTTTCGGCCTCGGCCGACGCGAGCTCCTCTTCATCGAGGTAGCGATAGGTCTTCGCCGTGAGATCCAGATTCAACTGATCGTAGCTGTCTTTATTATCCGGCGTGATCTCAATGTCATGCAGTGTGACGATGCGCGGCAGCGCGGCAATGCCACTGACGAACTGCGCCAGCTGATGATAGCCACCGGAGAGTCTGATCTTGATGGGCAACTCCGCATAGAAGTCTTTCTTCTGTTCCGGTCCGGGCTGGAAGAGCTTCTCCTGCAGACCGGCGGCAAGGCCCGTCTGGGAAATATCCACGAGCAGGTTGGGCACTTCAGTCTTGCCGGGCAGCTGGCGCAAAAGCGCACCAAAGGAGCGTTCGATGTCCTTCAACTGCTGCTTATAGACGTCAAGATTGACGGCCTTGGCGTGTTTGGTATGAAACTCGCTGCGCAGCGCTTGCTCCTGCGAGTGCGCCTCATCAAGCTCCGGGCTCTTGTTCTGCCACACCCAAACATAGGCCAGCACAAAAGTCACGATGACGAACCAGATGACGACCGCACCGATGCGGATGCTCAGCGGCCAGCGGCCCGGCTCGCGGTAATCAAGGCTGCGCAGTTCCTCGATCATGCTCATTTCGAGCTCCCAGTGCGCGCCATGACCTTACGGCTGGGTCGGGCGGGCGCATCATCCGGACCACCGGTTGTGACTTGGTCCGCGAACAAAGTGAAACTCGAGCCGGGCAATTTCCCCTTGGAGGTCTCGACCACTTCGAGCTCCGGGTTCTTCAACCACTCCGAGGCGTCGATATTGCGCATGAATGCAGACACGCGCGTGCTCGATTGGGCGACGCCCTCGAATTTCAGACGCTTGTCGGTTTGCTTCACGCTCGTGAGATACACACCGTCGGGCAGCGAGCGCACAATTTCGTCAAACAGATGCACGATCTGCGGCCGTGAGCGCTGCAGCTTCTCGATAATCTCCATGCGCGCGATGTATTTCTGCTTCGCGCTCTCGAGATCGTTGATTTCCTCGATCTGCTTATCGAGGCGCTTGATCTCCGAGCGCAGCATCTCGTTGCGGTGCTGCTGGGCGTCGACGAGCGAGCCCATCAGAAGCCAGGCGGCGAATGCCGCAACCCCCGCGGCGATGGTGCCGCCGCCAAGCGCGACCAGAAACGCAAGTTTGCGTTCTTTACGCTGATCTTCACGCCAGGGAAGTAGATTGATGCGCGGCATATCAGTCAAAACTCCGCAGCGCAAGGCCGCAAGCGGTGAGAAGAGCCGTCGCATCGCGCTGCACGGCCTGGGCTTTGGCGCGCGAGGAGAGCTTCATCTGCCCGAGCGGATCGCCTTTTTCGGCGGCGATACCCACGCGGCTCGAGATCACATCCGCAGCACCGGGTATGTTCGCGCAGCCGCCGCACACTAGAATCTTCTCCGGCTGTTCACGGCCCGAACCGGATGCCAGGTAGAATTGCAGTGAACGGCTCACCTGTTGTGTCATGTCGTCAGTGAAGGGATCGAGCACTTCGGCCTGGTAGTTGCCGGGCAGGCCGCCCTCTTTCTTGGCACGTCCCGCCTCTTCCATCGAGAGGCCGTAGGTACGCATGATCTCCTCGGTCAGCTGCTGGCCGCCGAAGGCAAAATCGCGCGTGTACACGACCTTCAGGCTGCGCAGCACTGAAAATGTGGTGCTGCTGGCGCCGAAATCGACCACCGCGATGGTGCGGTCAATGCCGCCGTCAGGCATCTGGTGCGTCATGAGTTTGCAGGCGTTCTCAAGCGCGAACGCCTCAACGTCGACAATCTTTGCCGTAAGGCCCGCAGCCTTTACCGCCGCTTGACGCTGCTCGACGTTTTCAGTGCGCGTCGCCACCAGGAGCACATCATTGGCATCCTGATCTTTCTCCGCACCGCCCAACACCTCGAAGTCATAACTGACTTCATCCATTGGAAACGGGATGTATTGATCAGCCTGCATCTCGACTTGCGCTTCGAGATCGGCAGCGCGCAAGCCGCGCGGCATCTGAATGACTTTGGTGATCGCGGCATCGCCGCTGATGGCCACCGCCACCTCGGTACTGCGGGCGCCGGCGCGCTTCACAGCGCGGCGGATGGCCTCGCCGACGGCCTCGGCGTCGACGATCGCTTTTTCGTTAATCGCGTTCTGAGGGGTGGGTTCGGCGGCGTAGGCCTCGACACGGTACTGACCCCCAGACATGGCAAGCTCAATGAGCTTCACGGAGGAAGTCGTGATGTCTAACCCGAGTAACGGACGGTACTTACGTTGGAAGAGGAACAAATTTGTATTTCCTTTTCAGTAAGTTACGCCCGAAAGCGTCCGCCCCGCGTCAATTACGCACGCACTATATAACAGCACAAAGTTAAATTGAACGTGAGACGGCTCACGAATTGGCAGGTTTGCATTGGATGAGGCCTTCCCGGCATGTATGCCCAGGCCGACCGATCGCTCGCCCGCGCTCAACGATTTGTGCAGTTCATTGTCCAAGCATCGTAAGGAGACGTTTGACCGTCAGTCGTGGACGCGTGCGCTCGCGACGCTTAGGGTGTACAGCATCGAACAACTAGCTCCCGCGCGTAGTCCGCGACCGGAAGATGGTTTAAGGTTCGCGCCGGCAACCCCGCTGTCGTAGGCACTCGAGTCCCGTAGACCGGTGGCTTTGCGTCCCCACCTTTCGGTGAGTTTGCCCTCGAAACGCATCTACTATGCATAGCGACCGTCGCTAGCGCAAGCCGATAGAGTCGCGATCTGTGAAACAGAATTACTTTCGGATACTGATAGTTGCAGCGGGAAGTGTGTTCCTGTTCGCACTTCTTGGGGCCTTCGCGCTCGCCGCAAGCTATGTGTATCTCGCCCCGGACCTGCCTTCCGCCGAGTCCATGCGCAAGGTCGAGCTGCAAATTCCGCTGCGGGTCTATACCCGCAATGGGGCCCTGATGGCGCAGATCGGCGAGCAGCGCCGCATACCGGTGACTTATGCGCAAATCCCTGAGGTCGTAAAGCAAGCCTTCCTGGCAGCCGAGGATGAGCGCTTTTTCAGCCACCACGGCATCGACTTTCCGGGCGTCATGCGCGCCATCTTTGTGGATCTGCTATCGGGGGACCGCACCCAGGGCGCGAGCACCATCACGATGCAGGCAGCGCGCAACATGTATCTCACGCAGGACAGAACCTGGCGGCGAAAACTCCAGGAAACCTTCCTGACCTACCGGATGGAGCGCGAATTCACCAAAGAGGAGATTTTCGGGCTGTACTTGAATGTCATTTTCTTTGGCCAGCGCGCCTACGGGGTGGCAGCGGCCGCCGAAACCTTCTTCGGCAAGAGCCTCGATCAGCTGACTGTGGCGCAGGCGGCGACCCTGGGCGGCGTTCCCAAAGCGCCCTCGCACTACAATCCGATCGTGAATCCGAAAGCCGCTGCCGGGCGGCGCTCCTACGTCCTAAGACGCATGCTCGACTTGGGTTTCATCGACGCCGCGACGGCGCAGAGTGCGAACCAGGAGCCGATGCTGGCGCGTGCGCACGCCCCGCTCTTTGACGTGGAAGCGCCGGACGTCGCCGAAATGGCGCGCGCCGACATACGCGCGCGCTTCGGACCCGGCGCAGAGAACGCAGGCTACCGCGTCTATACCACCGTGGATGGCCGCCTGCAGACTGCCGCGACGCGCGCGGTACGCATTGGCCTGATTGAGTACGACCGCCGCCATGGTTGGCGCGGTCCCACGGCGCACGAGGAGTTGGGAGCGAAGAGCCATCCGGAAGAATTCGAGGCGTTGCTCGATCCGTATGCGACGGTCGGGGATCTATCACCGGCAGTTGTAATTTCGGTTGCCGACAAGAGCGCGCGCACCTTTGTGAAGTCGCGCGGTTTTGCCGAGATTGCGTGGGACGGCCTGTCCTGGGCGCGCCGCGAACTGCGTACCGACGTGCTCGGACCCGCCCCGAAAAATGCCCATGACATCCTCCAGCCGGGCGATGTGGTGTATGTGGTCGCCGACGGGGGCGGCACCGCGCAGCTGGCGCAATCCCCAGCCGCCCAAAGCGCGCTGGTCGCGCTCGACCCGAATGACGGCGCGATCGCGGCGCTCGTCGGCGGATTCGATTTTTTCACCAACAAATTCAATCGCGCGACCCAGGCGCGCCGACAACCCGGATCGGGCTTCAAGCCTTTCCTGTATTCCAGCGCCCTTGAGAACGGCTTCACCCCCGCCTCGGTGCTGCTGGATGCTCCCATCGTGATGGAGGGCGATGGCCTTGAGACCGCCTGGCGTCCCGAGAACTCGACCGGCGACTTTCACGGACCGATGCGCCTGCGCGAGGCGCTGGTGCACTCGCGAAATCTTGTCTCCATTCGTTTGTTGCGCGCCTTGGGTACGCCGTACGCGATCGACTACATTTCTAAATTCGGCTTCAACCGTGCGAGTCTGCCGACGAACCTGACGCTTGCGTTGGGTACCGTGCAGGCGACGCCGCTGGAGATCGCGACGGGCTATGCGGTCTTCGCAAACGGTGGTTTTCGCGTGCAACCGTATTTCATTGACCGCATAGAGAACGCAGCGGGCGCGGTGGTGTTTCGCGCAGCCCCCCCGGTCGCCTGCGAAGAGTGCGAAAAGCCCGTAAGCCTTACGGATCTTGCACCCACTGCCGACGCGGCCGCAGCGCTGCGGGATGCGGATGCACTGCGCGGTGGTGCCGGCTATATGCCGCCCGCGCGCCTCGCCCCGCGCGTCATCAGTGCACAGAACGACTATCTCATGACGGATATGATGATGGACGTCATCAAGCGCGGCACGGGCCATCGCGCGATGGCTCTCGGACGCACCGATCTTGCCGGCAAGACGGGCACGACCAACGAGTCAAAGGACACGTGGTTCAATGGCTACACACGGAATCTCGTCTGCACGGTCTGGGTGGGGTTTGATTACGACCGGCCGCTCGGCGAGAGCGAAGAGGGGGCCAAAACGGCGCTGCCGATCTGGATCCACTTCATGCGCGAGGCGCTGCGCGGCGTGCCCGAGCGGCGCCGCGCGATGCCCGACGGACTCATTCAGCTGAAGATCTCTCCGCAAACGGGGATGCTTGCCAGCGCTGAGAACTCCGACGCGATATCAGAAACCTTCATGGTGGACCACCTGCCAACGGGCAGCACCCCCGCGGACGAAGGGGCGGTGCCTGCAAGTGTGGAAGGATCCGCATCGAGCGAGCCCATTTTCTAACAGCGAGCGCCGCGCAGCCGATGAACAAGCGCCGTCCGGTTCGCACCGAAAATCTGCGGCTTGCACTGGCGCAGGAAGCCGCGCGTGTCATGGCCGAACATGGCATCCGCGATTTTCTCGCCGCGAAGAGAAAGGCCGCAGAACGTTTGGGTGTGGTCGATAACGCGGTGCTGCCGAAAAACACCGAGATCGAAGCTGCGCTTGCGCAATACCAGCGCCTGTTCGCGGCCGAATCCCACGCACTGTCGCTTCTTAATCAACGCCGCGCCGCGCTACAGGCAATGCGCTTTTTGTCCGCGTATGCGCCGCGCCTCGTCGGCTCCGTTCTCAGTGGCACCGCGACCGCGCACAGCGATGTGCAGCTGCATCTATTCGCCGACAGCGCCGAGGCGGTGCTCATCAGGCTTCTGGATCAATCCATTCCGCACGAGGTCAGCGCGCGTCGCGTAAAAATGGGCGGCGAACGTGTGCTTGAGTATCCGGCGGTGCTGTTTGCGATCGATGACCAGGCTATCGAGGCGACGGTGTTTCCCGCTGACGGCATCCGCCAGGCGCCGGTAAGCCCGGTGGACGGCAAGCCCATGCGGCGCGCGAACCTCATCGAAGTCGAAGCCCTGATTCCGGAATCAGCTGCGTTCTGAGAGCGAGAGGTAGTTGCGGCGTGTCGCGCCGGTGTACAGCTGCCGCGGGCGGCCGATGCGCATGCCGGGGTCGGAGATCATCTCCTGCCAATGGGCCACCCAGCCCACGGTGCGCGCGATGGCGAACATCACCGTGAACATCG
>DATCBZ010000189.1:0-2894 GCA_036511555.1 Steroidobacteraceae bacterium | reverse complement strand
CGTGCCGGCCGGTAAAGTCACGCCGGCGGGGGGTCCTGCCGGATAAGCTGTACTGATATTGCCCGTGACCCGCGCGCCGATCGCGTAGCGCTCGCCGCTGGCGCGGAAGCCGTCACGCAGCGTGCCCGGGTCAAAGAGCAGGGTGAAACGTTCGATCGGCAGCGGCTCGGCCTGATTGCTCGTCGACAGCAGCGGCTCAAAGTGCGTGCTCGCACCCTTGGCGGGTTTGAGGTAGCCGCTCATCGCAACGTTGACGCTCGAGAGGCCGGCGGTGACCACATCGGACTTGCTGAAGTTCGCCTGATCAAGGCCCAAGATTCCGTAGTGGCGCGAGGGTGGCTCGTTTTCGTGCAGCGATACGGACAGGGCCTGCTTTGCATCCGCAATGACCTGCTTCGGATTGAAATCGACTCCCCAGGTGGACAGCAGCGGCTGCAGATTCGAGGACTTATCCGCGGTCATTGCAGACATGGGATTACGCGGGTCGGTGCCGCTGACGTCGGCTTCGGCGATCGGATCGACGAATACGGCGATGTGGCCGCCCTTGAGCACGAACTGATCAATCGCAAATAAGGTCGCCGGCGGCAGATTCTTCGGGTGTACGAGCACCAGCACGTCAACGTCGGGATCAATCTTCGCAGCCGCCGGATCGATACTGCGGATCGTGAACAGCTGCTGCGCCTGTGCGTAGATGACCCACGGCTCGCGCATCTGGCCCGACTGCGGGTCGGCGCCGGCCGCCATCGGCAGGCTCGTCAGCCACCCGAGCACCGGTTTTTTCGGATTACCCAGTTCGTGAATGAGTTTGACGACGTCGTATTCGAGGAATTCCTCTTTACTCGGATCGAAGAACTCGATCGCCGCGTGGCCGTCGGTTGAGTTGGTGCCCGCAAGTCCGAAATAAAGTGAGCCGTTCGAGCCTCCCAATGCGGTTGAGCGCACGCCCAGTTCCGAGGCGCGATCCTCATCCTCGGAGAACGGCTGCGGATCGATCTGATGCAGAATGATTTTGCCGTTCGAGCGCGCCGCCAGCTCCTCGAGAAACTCGCGCACGCGGCCGCCGTAGGTCTTCAGCAGCGGCAACTGTGAGGCGGTTTTCTCGGTAAAGAAGAAATACAGATTCACCGGTTCCTTCAGGCTCTTCAGGATCCGATCGGTACCGGCGGAGGTTGAGTAGAGCCGATTCTGCGTCAGATCGAGCCGCCAGCCATGCAAGGCGTGATCAAACAGGATCGTCAGTCCAACGAACAAGAGCGCCAATGCGAGGAGCGTGCCGCCGCCAAGTGTGGACCGTTTGATCATGGGCTGTTATCTCTACTCGGCTTTCTTGACGTCGAGCGCAATGGCGGTCGCAAGCAAAAAGAAAGCAATCAACATCGCGAAATACAGCAGATCGCGCACGTCAATGATGCCCTTGGCGATCGATTCGAAGTGCGTAAGGAAGGACAGCGATGCGACCGCGTCGATGAGCGGCTGCGGTGCCCAGCTGCGAAACACGTCGAGCACCAGGGGAAAGCCTGCCAGCAGAAACAGGAAGCAGACAACGACGCCCAGGATGAAGGCGATCACCTGGTTGCGCGTCAGCGCCGACATGCACGAGCCGATGGCGAGAAAGCCCCCCGCGAGCAGCAGGCTGCCCACGTAGCCTGCGAGGATCGCGCCGTTGTCGGGCTTACCCAGATAATTGACGGTAATCCAGATGGGAAAGGTCAGTACGAGGGCGAGCGCTGCGAAAATCCACGCGGCAATGAACTTGCCGAGCACCGCTTCCCAAAGCGTCACCGGCTGCGTCAGTAAGAGCTCGATGCTGCCGGTTTTGCGCTCCTCCGCCCACAGCCGCATCGCCAGCGCAGGAATCAGAAACAGGTACAGCCACGGATGAAAGTTGAAGAACGGCGCCAGATCCGCCTGGCCGCGTTCATAGAATCCGCCGAGATAGAAGGTGAACGCGTTCGCGAGCACGAGGAAGATCAGTATGAACACGTACGCAAGCGGCGTTGCGAAGTAACTTCCCAGCTCACGGCGCATGATGACGCCTACGTTGCGCATGAGTGTTCCTTCGCCTCAGACAGTAATGGTGCGGAACACTTCATCGAGTCGCCCCGACTCAAGATGCAGTTCCTTCAACTTAAAGCCCTCGCGAGCGGCAAGCTCGCTCAAGGCCGGCAGAATTTGCGCACCGGCGCGCGGCAACGCGGTCAAGCGCGCATCGCGCTCGCTCGCTTCGACCGCCAGCACCAGCGGCAAGGCTTCGATGGCGGCGCGCGCGGCAGCAAGCTGCTGCGGATTTTCAAGCTGCAACGACACCGCGTTGTAGTAGCGCGATTTCGCAGCCAGGCCCTGCGGGGTGTCATCGGCCACGATGCGTCCGCGCGCGATGATGATGGCGCGCGTGCAGACCGCATCCACCTCCTCGAGTAGGTGAGTTGAGATGATGATGATCTTGTCGCGCGACATCTCGTTGATGAGCGTACGCACTTCGTGCTTCTGATTGGGGTCGAGGCCGTCGGTGGGCTCATCGAGGATCAGCACTGGCGGATCCTGCATCAGTGCCTGCGCAAGACCCACGCGGCGGCGAAATCCCTTTGACAGCGTCTCGATCGTCTGCTCGGTGACGCCGCCCAGCTGCAGTCTGCTGATCGAGTACTCGAGGCGGTTGCGGCGCACGCTGCCGGTGAGGTTTCGCAGGTCGGCGATGAACTCCAGAAAGCTCTGCACCGTCATCTCACCGTAGAGCGGCGCGCCCTCGGGCAGATAGCCGAGCGACTTTTTTGCCTCGAGCGTGTCGGTTTCGATATCGTGCCCGCAGATGCTCGCCGTGCCGGCGGTGGGGCTGATGAACCCTGCGAGCATGCGCATGGTGGTCGTCTTGCCGGCGCCGTTCGGCCCGAGAA
>DATCBZ010000188.1:0-6873 GCA_036511555.1 Steroidobacteraceae bacterium | reverse complement strand
CGCAGTTTCGAGGAGGCGTTCATAGGCGCGCTCCGCCTCCTCGATGCGCCCCGTTTCGAGGAGGCGCCGTGCTTCGGGCGCCGCACTCATGATCCGTGGCGCAGCGTCTGCGACGGGAGGCGGGAATTTGGCAGCGGCGCTACCATGGAGCCTGCATGAATCTTACTGACCTTCAGCATTACATCCGCGTCTACGATGATAACCTCGAAGCGCCTCTGTGCCGCCAGATGGTCGAGTCTTTCGCAGCGCTTGCGCGTTTCCAGCAGAGGAACGGACGCGGCGTACGCAAGGGACTCGAGGACTCCGCCTGGACCGAACTTAATGTGACGAGCCTGTCCGATAAGGCCTTCATCCAACTGTTCAGAATGCGCATCGACACGGCGGTGCAGCGCTATAACAGCGATGTGGGTCTTACGATCCCGCTGCCGAGCGCCGAGAAGACCGCCGACCTCATGATGAAGCGCTATCGGCCGAGCATGGAGGAGCGCTTCCAGGTTCATTTCGATGCCGTGAACCAGTACGCGAGCCGCTACCTCGTGCTCCTGTGGTATCTCAACGATGTGGCGGAGGGCGGCGAGACGAGATTTCCGCAGTTGGATTATGCGGTCGCTCCGCGCGTCGGCCGGCTTTTGATGTTCCCGCCCTATTGGATGTACCAGCATGAAGGCAGGCCGCCCGTGTCCGGGGATAAGTATATCGTGTCGACTTACCTGCTCTTCACAAGCGCCCCGTCGGCCCCTCAGACCTTGTAGTTCCAGCGCTCAAGATACGGCTGTACGAGCGGCAGCACCGGCGCAAAGTGCTTCTCGTAGCGCCGCCAGCGGTTTACCGATTTGTCGCTTACGGGCTGCACGACCTGCGTGTAGCTTGGCGTGCTGATAAAGCCTTTCTTGAGAGCATGGCCTGCTGGTTCAAGCAGCCGCTCATCCCAGGGCAGCTGCAGGAAGTCGACGATGCCGCGCGCTTCGTTTGCAAAATCCGCAACGAAGCTCTCGTAGCGAACCTCGAGCACGTCACACTTGAGCACGGCAAGTTCGCGGTACCAGAAATCCATGGTGCGGCGGTAAGCAAGCGCCAGCGTGGGAAGGTTGGCACACAGAAGCGCGAAGTCCGGCGCCCGGAAATGCTGCATGTAACAGCTCAGGATCACATCGCAGGGATGCCGCACCGCAAGCAATATGCGCGCATTCGGAAACAGCCGACGAATGACCGGCACGCGCAATATATTCAACGGGTTCTTGTCGACCAGCCGTTGGCCGGGTTCCAGGCGTACCTTCCTCCCCACGCGCTCCCAATAAGAGGCGCGCAGACGCTCAAGCTGCGCGGCGGTTACACCCGCAAGCCGAGAAGGGTAGCCCGCGCCCATCGCGAGCAATTCATCCAGCGCGTTCTGCACGAACAGCTGTTCATCCATGGACCGAAGAGCCGGGTGTGCATCGAGCGTGAGCTCCAAGAGCGTCGTGCCCGAGCGCGGAAAAGCCACGATGAAAATGGGACTTTCCTCAAGCGAGGGTGCGCCGGGGTCCTCCCATGCCGCCACATCCGCAGGGTCACAGCCATACTGGGTCATGGCCATGGTGGGGACGTCGCGCAGTGTCACCGTGGGCGAGGTGATGGCCAAGTGGGCGACCTGGGAGCGGTGCGCTTCCAAGAGCGTGTTGAAGGCTTCCTCGTAACGCCCGAGTGCGTCGAGGGACTTTGCCAGCCGAAACAGCTGATAATGGCGCAGGTTAAACTCGCGTACGCCCCCCAACGCGCGCTCGAGGAGCTGGGCTGCGACTTCGTGATTTGACTCGCGCTCGGCAAGCCGCGCTTCCATGAGCACGAGATCCTGACCGATGGAGCTTGCGCGCGCGTGCTGCGCGAGAGTGTCAAAGAGCGCCCGTGCTTCGGTCAGCCGGTTGGTTCGCTCAAGCGACTGCACCAGGGTGAGCGTGACGGACGGAGCGGGCGAGGGGTCAAGCGCGGCCTCGCGTAGCGCGCGCGCCGCGCGCGCCTCTTCGCCCAGGTTCATGAGGAGGAAGCCGATGTTCGCGGCGACCTCCGATGTGATATCGGGAAGCCCTTCCCAGCCCTCGAGCGCGCGCAGCGCCTCCTCGTACTGGCGGCAGTCCTGGCAGGCACGCGCATAGTGATAGCGGATTTCGGCATCCTCGGGCGCCAATTGCGCGGCCTGCGCAAGCACGGCGCGTGCGGCTTCGAAGTCGCAGCGATCAATATGCGTAAGACCGACGTTGAGATAAAACGCGGCGGATTGGGCCCCAAGCTCCGCTGCGCGCATATACGCAATCAGCGCTTCATCGAACCGTTTTGCACCCCGCCGCGCAGTGCCGAGGTTCGCCCAGTGTGCCGGCTCCTGCGGTTCCTGCAACACCAGTTCGGCGAAGATTTCCTCCGCCTCGCCGAAGCGCTCTTCGAAATGCAGCACGAGCCCGAGGAGCGCTTGCGCTGCGCGATGCCCGGGCGAGCGGGCGAGAATTTCCCGGCAGCGCCTCTCCGCCGCGGCCGCATCCCCCTGGCGGTGGAATTCGATCGCGAAAGTAAGCTGCCGGTCCTCCTCCGCAGCGGCATCGGCTATTGGCTGGCTGTGCTTTATGCCCATCGCAATAAAAAGGGCCGCGCGTGTGTAAGACGCGCGGCCCAGGTTGGTACCAATGAAGCGGTGCTTAGAACTTCTGCTCTATCCCGACGAACCAGCGCCGACCGAGCGTATCGTAGGTCGACACGTCCGTATTCGCGTTGGTCACGTTGTTCTGATAGAAAATCGGCGGCACGCGGTTGAAGGCATTCGTCAAACCGAACTGGATCTTGGTCTTCGTCGGCGCGAACGTATAACCGACCGAGGCGTTGGTGTAGTAGATGTTCGGAATTTCGAGATTCCCAAAGTCATTACCGCCCGGATCACCGTTCGGAATATGGAGCTTGCCGACCCACTGCTCGGTCACGAGAGAATCGAAGCCCTTCCAATCCCAAGCCACCGCAGCCAGTCCGCGCCACTTGGTGTCGTTGCCGAACTGTTTGCTGTAGGTTCCGGCGTACTCCACCACTGCTGTTCCAGCCCCCGGATTGTTCTCGAAGCTGTCGACGTGCGTGAAATCCACACTGAAGCGGAAACCACCGATCGGCGTCGTGCGCAAGGTGTACTTGAAGCCGATGTCGACACCTTCCGTCTTAAGTGAGCCCACATTTTCCGTGGGCAGTGAGTACACGAGGATCTGGCCCGCGTTCGGCCCGGGTCCGTAACGGTTGACCAGATTGCAGTAAAACGGGTCGCCGGTCGCGATGCACTGATTGCTTGCAAATTCCGGATCGAGGCTCGTGATGACGTCGTTGATCTGGTAGCGCCAGAAGTCCACCGACGTCGAGAAGCCCTGCAACCAGCCCGCGTCGTACACGATGCCGGCCGTGGTCACCTCGCCCGTCTCGGGCTTCAGGTTCGGATTGCTCAACAACACACCGGTGATCTGAGCGTCCAGTTCCGTAAAGGAGCCATCGGTCGGCACGTTCACGCAGGCCTTGCCCAAATTCGGATTTTTGGCGACCGCGGCGGCCGTCAAACCGTTGCAGGGATCCGTGTAGGGCGCACTGGTGGATGCGGGTGCCTGGGCGATGTCCTGAATCGTCGGCGCCCGGTAGATCTGCGCAAAGGAGCTACGAATCAAAAGGTCGGAAATCGGCCGGTATTCAATCTTGAACTCGCCGCGAGTCGTCTTTTGGAAGATGGTGAAGTCGGAATAACGCACACCCAAGTCGACGTTGAGCGAATAGACACCGGGCAGATTCTTCAGGAGCGGTACGAAGACTTCCCCATAGATGTCCTTGTTGCTGTAATGCGCGCTCGAATTGCCGGTGCAGGCCTCCGATGAGATCGCGCAGGTGTTGAACAACGGCGGAGTGGAAATGACGATCGAATCGGCCGTGAAGATGCCTTCCTGGTAGCGGTACTCCGCACCGATGCTGGCCTGCACGTCACCGGCCGGCAAGGAGAAGAGCTTGCCGTTGACATCAAGAGCAACGTTGCGCGTGATAAAGGCACGGTCGGTATTGTAGCCCGTGCCGATGGCTTGGAATGCAGCCTGCTCCGCCGGCGTCGTCGTCAGCGGATCGTTGCCCGCAAACATATTGATGGGCGTGCACCCTGCGATAGGTGCTGCTGGCGTACCGCACGTCGGAGCGCCGCCCGCACCGATAAAGGATGGCCCGAGAGCGTTCGTCAGCAGATTGCCGAAGAAGTATCCTTCGACGAGGGCGTGCTGATCGATGCGGCCGTACATGGAGAACAGGTCATATTCCCAGCCGGTATTGGCGATCTTTCCTTTCAATCCCAGGGTGGCTTCGGCGCTGTTTGACGTCGTGTCGCTGTGACGAGGGCCGAGGCCCAACAGCCGGTACAGAGCCTCCGGGTTCGCGCCGCTCACGCCGCCGAAATCGATGCCGAACGGATTGTAGATGTTGTTCTTCGAGATAATGACGTTGTCCGCCGCAGCGTCGTATGGCAGGGCAGCAAACTGAAATCCTGAATGCGTGCGGTTGTAGAGGATCGACGCGTACGTTTCGACATAGTCGTTGATCTTGTAATTGAGCTTCGAGAACATGCTGCCGCGCTCCTGCGGGGTCACGAGGAAGTTGGCCGGCGCGTAGTTGTAGTGGTCGTCATTCGGGCCACCGGAGTTGAAGCAACGATAGTCCGTGAGCGCAGTGCCCGGTGCTCCAGAGATCTTGGTGACCGATCCGGATGCGCAATCTCCGTATTGCGCGAGCAGCGCCGGCGGCAGATTGATGCGTCCCGTTGGCGAGCGGGAGGAGCCGGCGGCGCCTGGGCTATTGCTGTAATCGTAGAGCGAGTTTTTGGAGAATGTCCGGTTACCCTCCAATACGGGGTCCTGCCTCTCATAGCGACCGGTCAGCATGAAGCTGAATTTGTCGGTCTGCTGACCGAAGGTCAGATTCACCTGATGGTGCGCGCCGTCGTCCGCAGTCGTGCGGCCGTAGTCGGCGTAGATCTCAACGCCACTGACGTCCTTGCGCGTGATGAAGTTCACCACGCCCGCGATGGCGTCAGAACCGTAGACCGCGCCCGCGCCTTCTTTCAGGATTTCGACGTGGTCAATGATCGCAAGCGGAATCTGGTTCACGTCGACGGCGCTGGTGCCTGATCCCGGGTCGCCGATGAGGCCAATGCGGCGGCCGTCGAGCAGGATCACGGTGCGCTTGGCGTCGAGGCCGCGCAATTCGATGTAGGACTCGCCGAAGCCGCCGCCGTTATTGACGGACGGATTCGTCGCGGAGCCGTTGATGCTCGGCAGCTGCATGACGAGTTCGCCAACCGTCGAGACGCCGGAATTCTGAATCGCGGTGTGGTCGATGGTGTAAACGGGGCTTGCGGTCTCCAGGTCAACGCGACGGATGCGTGAGCCCGTAACCGTTACCGTTGAGAGCGATTCTGCGTCCTGGTCCGTAGCGGCGACTGCTGTCTGCGTTTGAGCCTGAGCCTGAAGGCTTGTCACGCTGGCGGCGGCGACGGCGCTCATTGCCAGAGCGCGTCTAACGGAGCGCGCAATTTCTGTGTTGCGAGTCATCGGTTCCTCCTGCGAACGGTAGTACCGTTCTTAATGCTGTTGAGCCGCGGACTGAAGAGCATCCGACGGCCTTATCTCCCCAAGGGCCTTTCGTAACCGGACCCATCAAAACCAAGGGGCCTAGCTCGAGTGAGACGGATGCTAGCAATAGCGCAACAACTACGGAAGAGATTGTGTGAAAAAACAACATATCTTTTACGCACGCGAACGCGCCGCAAAGGCTGGCTAACCGCCGGGTTGGCAGTCACTCGGGAATCCTTGCCGACAGATTGAGCCCCCACCCCACCTTTCGGTGGTGCCAATACAACGTTTGCAGTTATGTTAAGTTTTAGGCCAGCTCACCCGGTCGTGGACCCGAAAGCCGCGCCGCTCGGCCTCCCCGCCCTTCAGCTCCAGAACCGCAATGACCGGCGCATCCGAGTTGATGGTCGCAAGCGACAGCGGCGGCGCGTGCGCCGCAATTTTCACGATGCGGTGGTCGGGGCCGATGAACAGCATGTCAAGCTCGATATAGGTGTTCTTCATCCAGAAGGCCATCGGTCGCGGTTCGGACTGCAGGAACAACATGCCGCGCTCGGCCGGCAGGTCGCGCACAAACATGAGGCCCTGGGTCTGTCGTTCGGCAGTGTCCGCGATCCAAACGCTGAAGCGCTGCGGCTTTGCGCCGGAGGTGATCTCGACGGAGCTTTGTGGAAAGGTTGTAAGGTCAAGCGGCGCTTGGCTGTCGGCGCGCGCGGCGAGGCTGAAGAGCGGCAGTAGCGCGCTCACGAAGGCCAGCAATTGCGCACGAAGCTTCATAGAGGATGCTCACTGAGTGATTGCGGAGGCTCCGTTTCGAAGCTCACGCGGCCGGCGAAATCGAAGCGGCTGACGAGGATGCGATCGTTGCGGCCGACCGCGGTTGCAGGCTCAGTACAGAACCCCCGGGCGACGACGCGGTACGAGCGCGCCGCAGGTCCCAGGGCACCGACTCGCTCTTCATGCAGCTGATCGACGGTGCAATGGTCCTCGCCGAGGGTACTGAAAAGGCGCTGCTCACCTTCGAAGATGACCGTCAGATTGGTTGGCAGAGCGCGGCCATCTGCTCCTTCGGCTGTCGTTGCGACGCCGAATATCATGCGCAGACGGCGGCCATCCGAGTGCTTGGGGCCGGCGAAACTTAAGCGAATGCCGTGGCCATTGGGGCGCGGGCTGCCCTCGCACTCGAGCTCGGCATTTTTCCAATCGATGTCGAGATTCAAGGCGCCGCGAATACGCGCGCGCAGAAAACCGTTACCGTTTGCAAGGCAGCCCG
>DATCBZ010000187.1:0-4242 GCA_036511555.1 Steroidobacteraceae bacterium | reverse complement strand
CTACTATGTCGAGTGGCACATGCGCGAGGCGTGGCGCGAGTTGATGTTTGCCGACGAAGATCTGCAGCGCAAAAAACATCGGGATCCCGTCGCCGCTGCTGAGCGATCCGAGGCAGCACTCGAAAAAGTCGCCACCCGTACGCTCCAAGACGGCTCACCAGTCCACAGCTTTCGCACACTGCTGGCCGAACTCTCAACCATCGTGCGCAACACCTGCGAGGCGCGCGTCGGCAAGAACCGCGGCTCGACCTTCCAGATGACCACGGCGCCCACTCCCGCACAACATCGAGCGTTGCAGTTACTGCAACAGATCACCGTGTAGCCATACGCTCGACACCGCCAAATGCTTCAACTCCATGATCTACCAACAAATCCCTTTCACGCGGCCAAAGAACTCCCGGCTAGGCATCAGGGGTTTGGAATCAGCTCCGTTTCGGAATGTCGATGCCCTTCACGACCGCAGGCCGCGCAAGAAAACTAGCCAGCGTCCGTGTCACGTTCGCGTACTCCGCTAATCCTACGAGTTCGGCCGCCTCGTAGAAGCCGCCGAGGATTCGAATCCAGGGGAAGATCGCGATATCGGCAATCGTATAGATGTCGCCCATGATCCAAGTGCGTGCGGCCAGCCGGTCGTTTAACACTGCAAGCAGGCGCTTGGCCTCTGCGACGTAGCGGTCGCGCGGCCGCTTATCTTCGAAATCCTTGCCCGCAAATTTGTTGAAGAAGCCCACCTGGCCAAACATGGGCCCAATGCCACCCATCTGGAACATGAGCCACTGAATCGTCTCATAGCGGCTCCCGGAATCGCGCGACAGAAACTTGCCGCTCTTGTCGGCAAGATACAGAAGGATCGCCCCGGACTCGAACAGAGGCAGCGGCTTTCCACTGGGCCCGTTGGGATCCAGGATGGCGGGGATTTTGTTATTGGGATTGAGCGAAAGAAACTCCGCCGACATCTGCTCATTCGCATCGAATTTCACGAAATGCGGCTCGTACGGCAAGCCGGTCTCTTCAAGCATCACCGAAACCTTGATCCCATTCGGCGTTGGCACCGAGTAGAGCTGGATGCGGTCGGGATGTTGTGCAGGCCACTTCCTGGTAATGGCGAAAGCGGACAAATCTACCATAAGTATTTCCTTGTAAGAGCGTGCCGCGAATGCCAGCTTCTGCGGCTCTAGCGGCCTTGCCAGCGCGGAGCGCGCTTCTCTGTAAAGGCACGGGCGCCTTCCTTCAAATCCTCAGACTGGATGACTTTTTGCACCCCGCGCAGTGCGTCGTGCAACGCAAACGCTTCATGCTCCGGGACCATCTCAGTATGGCGCAGCAGCTGCTTGATAGCGGGGAACAGGAGCGGCGGGCCCGAAGCAAGCTGGTGTGCAATCTCACGCGCCTTGGCGAGTGCCTGCCCTTTGGGCACCACGTGGTTGGCGAGCCCCCAGTGCTTCGCCTCCGCGGCGTCCATCCAGCGTCCCGTCATCAGAAACTCGACCGCGACGTGATAGGGAATGCGCCGGCGCAGCTTGATGGTTCCCGCATCAGCCAGCACCGCAACGTTAATTTCTGGCAAAGCGAAGCGCGCGTGCTCCTCCATCACAATGATGTCGGTGCCGAGTACGACCTCAAAGCCGCCGCCACAGGCGATGCCATTTACCGCCGAGATGACGGGCTTATCGAGGTTGCGCGGATAGTTGAGGCCGCCGAATCCGCCGACGCCCCAGTCCGCATCCGATTTCTCACCCGCAGCGGCAGCTTTAAGGTCCCATCCGGCGCTGAAAAAGCGCTCGCCGGCGCCGGTGACAATGGCAACGCGAAGCGCTGCGTCGTCGCGGAATTCACTGAAGACATCGTTCAGGCGGCAGCTCGCCTGGCGGTCGAGGGCATTGGCCTTGGGGCGGTCGATCGTCACTTCGAGCACGACGCCGTCACGAACGAGGTGGATACCGTCTGTCATCTTTGCAAACTCCTAGGCAAGGCGGATCAGCGCATCCACCGCAACAGCACCTGCGCCGAGTGCGCGCACGATGACCGGATTGACGTCGAGTTCGACGAGCGAATCGATGTGCTCTTCGGCATAGCGGCCGATCGCAAGAATCGTATCAACCAGCGCCGGCACATCCGCTGCCGGCTTGCCGCGAAACCCGCGCAGCAATTTCATGACCGTGAGGTTCTGCAGCGCCGCCTCGATGTTCGCGCGCGTGTACGGCGGCAGCAAGCTTACGCTGTCCTGTAAGAGTTCAGTGAGGACGCCGCCCGCACCTACCACGAGCGTCAATCCAAACTGCTGATCGATGAGCGCCCCCACCAGAACCTCCGCGACGCCGTCACTCACCATTTCCTCAACCAGAAAATGCGTCGCAAGAGCGCTCAGGCGCGCGGCTGCCGCAGCAGCTTCGGCGGTCGTACGCACATTAAGGACCACGCCGCCGACATCGGATTTGTGCTTGAGTTCGGCGTTTGCCGCCTTGATGACCACCGGAAAGCCAAGATCCGAAGCTGCGGCGGCTACGCCGTCACGTGAAACGAACCGCGACCGCGGAATGGCGACGCCGAATGCGGCGAGCGCAGCCTTGCCTTCGTGCTCGAGCAGCGTGCGATCCCGGTCCGGGTTGCGCCGCGGAATTCGGAGCTCAACTTTACAAGTGCCGCCTCGTGCGGCTCCGACGGAGGCTGCGAGGCTCAAAGCCTCCAATGCTTCGCGCTGCCCCTGCAAAGGGATCACACCGGCGGCGAGGCAACGCTCGCGCACCCCTGCCGAGAGGGTTTCCGGAAGGGATGCGATGAGCGCCGCCCGGCTTGGCGCACCGATGGCGGCGGCTATGAATTCATCGATGACGGCGATGAATGCCGACGTGTCCGCTTTATCTTCCGGCGGACAGTCGAGCACGAATCCCACCACATCAAATCCGCAGCGCAAAATCTGTGTGAACATCGCGCGCACCGCGGCGCGGTCAAACCAGATGTAGGTGTGAAAATCGAGTGGGTTCGCAACCGTCACCCGCTCTGTAAGAATCTCCTGCAGCTGCGTCTTGGCCTGCGGCGGAATCGGCGCGAAGTCAAGCGCCAGATGCCGCGACAGATCGGCAGTCATCGCCATATCGCCGCCCGAGGCGCCCATGATGAGCGCTCGCGGTCCCGCCAACGCGCCGCCGGCATGGAAGACCTTCAGAGTCTCGCACAGGGTTGCAAGCGTATCGCAGCGCGCAATACCTGCTTGCCGGCAGAAGGCGTCAAACACGACATCGGCGCCGGCAAGCGCACCTGTATGGCTCTGCACCGTGCGGACAGCCGCGTGCGTGCGGCCCGCTTTAATCACGGCAATCGGTTTGCCGGCGGCACGCGCAGTTCTCGCAGCCCGCGCCAGACGCGGCGCATCTTTGATGCCCTCGATATAGAGACCAAATGCCGTCACTCGTTCATCGGCGGCGAGGATCTCAATCAAATCCTCCACGGCAAGACAGGTCTGATTGCCGACGGTAAAGATGTAGCCGATCGGTACCGAACGCTCGTTGAACATGAGCGTGAGCGCGATGGTGCCGCTCTGACAAATGATGGCCACGCCACGCTCAAGCGGCGGCCCGACGACCTGATCGGGCCAGAGCGCCACGCGATCAAAAAAATTGACGAAGCCGTAACAGTTGGGACCGAAGAATGGCAGCGTGCCAGCGCTTTCGATGAGGACTTGCGTGAGTGCAGCGCCTTGCGCCGTGCCGGTCTCGGAGAAACCGGCCGCGAAACACACAAACCCGCCGCCATCACGCCTAGCCAACGCTGCCGCAATGTGGGGAATGTCGCAGCTTGGGACCGCCACAAAAGCCGCGTCCGGCGTAGCGGGCAGCTCGTCGACCGAGCGATAGTAGTTCGTCGCATTGGTTGACCGCCGTGTCGGGTGAATTCGCCACACCTCGCCCGCAAAGCCAATGACGCGGTTACCCTCGGCAACCGCATCCGTCCAGGCGCCGCCGATGAGGGCAAGGGTCCGCGGTACGAGCAGGCGCTTGATGTCACGCGCGCTCATTTCACGGGCCGCAGCTCCATTTTTCTTGAGCCGCGTTTGGCAGGTGTTGCTGCAGCGCTCGCGGCCTGCATCGTTTCGATGGCGCGGTTCACCTCCGCGGGAAAGGCGGCGGCGGCCACGCTCTCTCCCTGCTTCACATGCAGGAGCATGAGTTCGACGCTTGCGGCCGGATCGCTGTAGCGCGGCGAGTTGAGATTGAGCTCAACGTGAATGCGCTTCTGGTCCGC
>DATCBZ010000186.1:0-2942 GCA_036511555.1 Steroidobacteraceae bacterium | reverse complement strand
AATTACGTCTACTACGCCCTTGCCGCCGAACAGTTCAAACAGCCGAACGCTGCGGCGTGTAACGCCAGCCGATCCGACGGTATGCTGCCGGCCAACGCTTGCATCTTTCACGACGTGACGCGCGGTGATATCGACGTCCCGTGCGGTCAGAACCATAATGGCGCGTTCTTTAACTGCTTCGGTGCCGCGGGCGGCACGATCCTCGGCGAGCTGTCCTCGTCAGACGTGAAGAACGAACCCGCCTATCCGGCAACCGTCGGTTACGATTTTGCGACGGGCTTAGGTTCGATCGACGCGACCAATCTTTTTAACGCTTGGCCGCAACCGCATTAGGCAGAAGTCACCCCGGCGCACAACGCGCCTCGACGAATTCTGCCGCGGTGCCGCGCCGCCCGTAGCGCGGCGCTGGGTTTTCGGTCAGCATCGAGACATCGTCGCCACTCACCAAATCTCTCTGCGTTGATGCGAACCATTACGCAATCGAAGGTGGCCGGGACTGCATCGATGCATCCCGCCGCGTCGTCCGCGTGAGCGCTGATCGCTTCGCCTTGGTGATATTTGACTGCGACGGGGTACTCGTGGACAGCGAGCTCATCACGAACCGCATATTTGCGCAAATGCTGAACGAGCTCGGAATCCCCGTCACGCTTGCCGATATGCTTGAAACCTACGTTGGCCGGTCGATGCGGCAGTGTATCGAGACGATCGAGCGCCAATTGGGCCGCAGCGTTCCGGAGGATTTTCTCGATCGGTATCACGCGCGGACCACGGCGGCCTTGCGCGCGGAGCTCCGGGCAGTCGCAGGCGTCGAGGCGGCATTGAGTGCTATCAAAATACCGTATTGTGTCGCCTCAAGCGGCAGTCGCGAAAAGATGCACACCACCTTGGGCATGACCGGACTGATGCCACGCTTTCGCGGCAAACTTTTCAGCGTCGAGGATGTCGCGCAAGGCAAGCCGGCCCCGGATATATTCCTTTATGCGGCGAGGAGCTTTGGCGTCGTACCGCAGGCGTGCGCGGTGATAGAAGATAGTCCGGCCGGTGTAGCTGGCGCCGTTGCGGCCGGGATGCGCGTCTATGGGTACTGCGCATCGACGCCAGCGGCGCTTCTTCTCGCCGCAGGTGCGCACTGCACATTTGACCGCATGAGCAGACTTCCTGGATTACTGAGCGCTGCGGCCGAGTTGTTGGCGCCGCAGCCCGGCGCGCGTTAGCTTCGCGTGCGGTCGCTAATGCCGGCTTCTGCCGCTCCCGCAACACCGCTTCGCATCTTGCTGCCTACGCTTGGCAGCGCCGGGGATGTGCATCCGATGATTGCCCTCGGGATAGCGCTGCGCCGGCGCGCGCACCGGGTGACAATCATAACGAGCGCGTATTTTCAGCCAGTGATCGAAAAGCAGGGTCTGGAATTTCTGCCGGCTGGAACCATGAACGATTTCGAGGCGGCGATTGCCGACCCGGATCTATGGCATCCGCGCAGGGGCTTTGCGGTCGTGGCGCGGCGCGCGATGGTGCCTGCGATAGAGCCGATCTTCCGCCTGATCGAGACGCACGCGGACGACAATACCGTCGTCGCCGCGTCCGGGATCTGTCTTGGGGCCCGCGTCGCGCAGGAGAAGCTGGGCGTGCCGACCGCCTCGGTGCATTTGCAGCCGAGCATCATTCGCAGCCTGGTCGATCAGGGGATGATGGGAAACTTCCGCATTTCCGCCTCGCAACCGCTTTGGTTCAAACGCGCGTTTTTCCGCTTGCTCGATTGGGCGGTGATCGATCGGGAACTCAAACGTCCTTTGAATGAGTTTCGTGCCACCCTCGGACTGGCACCAGTCGAGCGTCTGTTCCGCAGCTGGGTGCACTCCCCGCAATGCGTGATTGGCTTTTTCCCGAACTGGTTTGCCGCGGCGCAGCCGGACTGGCCGCCGCACACGCATCTTGTGGGTTTTCCGTTGTGGGACGGGGATGAGGAGAATGCGCGCTTATCTTCGCAGGCACGGCGTTTTTTAAAGGAAGGTGAGCCGCCGGTGATTTTTACGCCCGGGTCAGCTGCTGCCTCGATGCAGCGCTTTTTCCAGGAATCAGTAGAGGCCGCGTGCAAGCTCGGCCTGCGTGCGATGCTCGTGACCAACTTTCCGGGCCAGTTGCCGCGCACGCTGCCTTCGAATATCGAGCCCTGCGGCTATTTGCCTTTCAGCCAAGTGCTGCCGCGCGCGAAGCTCCTCGTATACCACGGCGGTATCGGGACGCTCGCCCAGACCATCAAGGCCGGAATTCCGCATCTGGTGGTACCCAATAGCCACGACCAATTCGATAACGCGTGGCGTATCGAGCAACTTGGCCTCGGCCGAACCATTGGACAGCCGCGCTATCGCGCGGCGGACGCGGCGAGCCTCATTCAAGCCATCCTCAAAGATGACGGGCTGCGGCGGCGCTGCCACGAGTATGCGGTGCGGATTGATTCGAATGCCGCAGTCACGCGCGCCTGTGAGCTGATCGAAGGGTTAGCTTCAGCCCGCTAGCGAGTCGCGATTCGCATCACTGCATCGCACAGCGCCCGGGCTTTAGCGCTTCACGGTCTTTGGTCTGGCTAGTTTTCGTCGCCGTAGCTGCGGTTTTTCCAACTGACGCCTTGGCCGAACCAGTGATTCAGCGCGGACCCCAAGGTTGCCGCCATGTAAAACGAAGCGATCAGTGGCAGGGCGAGGCAGAAGAGCCGGGTTTGCCCGAAGCGCTTTAGGGTGGGCATATAACTCAGAGCCGCCAGTGCAAACGCGGCCGCACCAAAGAGCCGCTCCCAGCGGTGCGTAAATAGGATCGCCCACAAGGGCACCAGCCAGACGAGCGCAAGACCGATAAGGGTGAGCGCCAGAATGAGCGCCGAGTGGCGCAATTGCGTGAACGCGGTGCGGGAGATCATGTGCCAGATATCTGCAAGATGAGGATAA
>DATCBZ010000185.1:0-6716 GCA_036511555.1 Steroidobacteraceae bacterium | reverse complement strand
TCTTTCCAGCCCAGCGCATTGCGACCGGGCTTTGCAAGCGCAGTAACGACATGCAGGCCTTTGCCACCGGTGGTCTTGCAGAAAGTCACGAGACCAAGCGCCTCGAGACGTTCGCGCAGTTCGAGGGCCGCGGCAATGACGGCAGCAAATTTCACATCGGGCGCGGGATCAAGATCAAAAACCAATCGCCCGGGAACCTCCGGTGCGTCGGGCCGGCAATTCCAGGGATGCAGCTCGAGTGCAGCTATCTGTGCGACGGCAACGAGTGCCTCGACACGATCGATCTGCAGGTACGGTTGCTTGTCGCCGGACACCTTTACGAGCTTCAGCAGATGCGAAGTACCGCGCATGGCGTGCCGCTGAAAGAACTTTTGACCTTCGATGCCATCGGGTGCGCGCACGATCGAGCACGGGCGACCCCGCAAATGGTCGATCATCCACGGGCCGAGAGCTTCCATGTAGCGCGCGAGGTCCATCTTCGTGAGCGCCGGCTGATCTGCGACCTTCGACCAGAGCACCTTGTCCGGATTGGAGATCGACACACCCATTACGACATTTCCACCGGCGTCGGCCTTGGTAGCCTTTGCCTTTACGGCGGCGTGCTTTTTTTCGATGCGCTCGGCCGGCACGGGCTTCTCTGCGTGTACTTCTTCGGCAGGTTTATCCTCGCGTAAGCCTTTGAAGGCCGCCTGACGCAAGTTGCCGCTATCCGTCCAGCCGGCAAACTCAATTTCCGCAACCAGCTCGGGACGCGCCCAGTGCACATTGCGTTCCTTCGCAGGCTTGCCTTCGCCCCCGAAGGGGTTGTCGGCGCTTTCAACCGCGCGCAGTCTCGGCAGCACCTGTTTCACCGTGGCGCGCCCGAAGCCGGTGCCGACGCGACCGACGTAATGAAGCGCGCTGCCGCGCAGCACGCCGACCAGCAACGAGCGGATGTGGCTTTGTTCCTGTACCCAGCCGCCAACTACAACTTCCTGCCCGGCGCGGCACTTGGCCTTAGTCCACGAATCAGTGCGGCCTGAAACATACGGTGCGTCGAGCTTTTTGGACACAATGCCTTCGAGGTGCATCTGGCAGGCCGACTTCAGGACCGCATCCCCGTGGCTTTCGAAGTGGTCAACAAATTTTAGTGCTGACTCTTTGCCGCCTGCGTATTTGTGTAAAAACTTCTTTAGGCGCTGCTTGCGTTTGGCGAGCGGCTCGTCGCGCAGGTCAGTGCCATCTTCAAACAAAAGATCGAACACATAGAAGATGAGCTGACTTGTGTCGGCCTCAGAAAGCGCACTCTGCAATGCTCCAAAGCTCATGGCGCCGGCACTATTGAGCGCGACGACTTCACCGTCAATGATGCAGTCGGGAAACTGCGCGGCTTGCGCAGCGAGCGTTGCAAACTTCTGCGTCCAATCGAGCCCTTTACGGGTCTTGAGCGTGACTTGACCGTCCGCGACGCGCAGCTGGATGCGGTAGCCATCGAATTTTATCTCATGCACCCAATTCACGCCGTCGGGCGCGCGCTCGACGAGCCTGCACAGCTGCGGCGGCACGAACGCAGGCGGTGCGGCTCGGCTGCGCGATTTGCGCTTAGATGATTTCGGACTTGGCATCGGTTCGCTACTCGGTTTCGCGCGCGACTTCGAGTTCCATAGCGCAGCAGCCGGAGCGCGTGCCGCCTTCGCGAGCATGAAAGCCTTCGGGCCGCGTCCGGTGCCGGCCGCAATCGCCGCCATGGTACGGCCGGAAGCAGTGGAACGGTCCTCGGTCAGCAAGGCATCGTGGTCACCCGGCTGCGCATACTCGTCACGGTGCTTGATCAAAAGCCAGTTGGTGCGCTTGCCGCCAAAGCGGTCACTCCGCATGCGCACAAGAACCCAGCTGCCGTGTAAGCGCTCACCGGCAAGCGTGAATTTCAGCTCGCCCGCCGCCAGTGCGCGCTCGGGCGAGCCGGTACCGACCGCTTGCCAGTAACCTCGGTCCCACAACTGCACGGTGCCGCCGCCGTACTCGCCCTGCGGAATGGTGCCCTCGAAGTCGCCGTAATCAAGCGGGTGGTCCTCGACCTCAACGGCGAGGCGTTTGTCGGCCGGATCAAGCGACGGGCCCTTGGTCACGGCCCAAGACTTGAACACGCCTGCGAGCTCCAGTCGCAAGTCGTAATGCAGGCGTCTCGCGGCGTGCTTCTGAATCACAAAGCGCAACTGTTCCGACCTGGGGGTGGGTTTTGCGCCACTCGGTTCGGCAGTCTTCGCGAAGTCGCGCTTGGTGCGATAGCGAGCGAGTTTCCTGGAGGCCATGTGCGGATTATCGCAACTTTCGTTCCCGCACGATGAAGTTACCAGTACCCACCGCCCGCGGGGGCGGGCCCCCTTGGCCTTCGCGAGCTCTACCGTGAACCTGCCATGGCATTCGTGTCACCGCAATTTGGTTGGTGCCTGGAGGGACAATGGCATGAACGGCAGACGGAGAAAGCTCGCTGCGTGGTGCAAGATAGCGGCGCCAGAGGCAGAACCGGCCTACAATTCTGAACGTTGGAAATTCAGCGCCAGAACGGTAGCCCGCAACTCGAAGCGCGCTGCGTCGCGATTGAAAGGAGACTAAGCAACCGATGACTTATTCGAGTGAAGGGCAAACCAAATGAGCGGCTGGCCTGATCGGCGCGTCCTCGATCTTTTTAGTATTGACGTACCGATCGTGCAGGCTCCCATGGCAGGGGCCGGTACGTCACAGTTGGCTATCGCGGTCAGCGAGGCAGGCGGTTTGGGGTCACTGCCGTGCGGTCAGATGACGGTGGCGCAGGCACGCGAGGCGATGGACACCACCTGCCGCGGAACTTCGCGCTCGATGAATGTGAACTTCTTCTGTCACGCCGCTCCTGTTTGGGATGACGAGCGTGCGGCGGCGTGGCGCGCGCGGCTGGCCCCTTACTATGCGGAGCACGGGCTTGACCCCGCCGTGCAGTTGCCGAGCGCGAGCCGCAATTCTTTTGATGCCGACTACTGCACGATCGTGGAGGATTACAAGCCGCAGGTCGTAAGTTTTCATTTCGGGCTGCCTGATCGCTCTTTGCTCGAACGCGTGAAGGCAGCGGGCGCTAAGGTGATCTCCTCCGCGACCACCGTGGCCGAAGCACGCTGGCTTGCGCAGCGCGGCTGTGATGCGATCATCGCGCAGGGACTTGAAGCCGGCGGCCATCGCGGCAATTTTCTAACTGAAGACATGGCGACCCAGATCGGCACGTTTGCGCTGGTGCCGCAGATTGCCGACGCCGTTGATGTACCGGTGATCGCCGCCGGCGGCGTCGCCGATGCGCGGGGCATTGTTGCGGCATTTGCCCTCGGTGCCGCGGCCGTGCAGATCGGTACGGCATATCTATATTGCCCCGAGGCACACATATCCGCCCTTCACCTGCAAGCGCTACGCAACGCGGCCGACGATGCGACGCTGATCACCAATGTTTTCACCGGCCGCCCGGCGCGCGGCATTGCCAACCGCATGGTCCGTGAAGTCGGCCCGATCTCCCCATACGCGCCCGCCTATCCGCTCGCAGGTGCTGCGCTTGCAGCACTTCGCACAAGCGCAGAGCGCGCCGCCTCGAGCGATTTCACCAACCTTTGGTCGGGCCAGGCGGCGCGTTTGGCACGCGAGATGCCGGCCGGCGACCTGACGCGACTTCTGGCTCGCGAGGCGTTGGCGAAGTTGCGGGCAGTGCCGCCTTGACCAGGCGCGGTTCGCGCGCTTGCATGCATTGCGTCAAAGGAGCGAATTCCGTTTAGCGATGGCACCACCAAACCTGCATATCCTGGCCCTTAACAGCGGCTCCTCGTCCCTTAAATTCGGCCTCTACCAGGTCGGCGAGTCACGCACCGCTGTACTTGTGACGGGCGAGGCCGGCTCGATCGGCGCCGCCAACGGCAAATTTGACGCTCAGGATCCTCTCCAAAAGTCATTGCTGTCAGAAACTGCTGCGATCCCGTCCCAAAGGGACGCGGTAATGCGCATCGCAAAACTACTCAGCGACCGCAATATGCCAGTGCCGGATGCAGTGGGACATCGCATCGTGCACGGCGGCGCGCGTCTCGTCAGGCACTGCCTGATAGATCCACAGGTACTGCAGGAGCTAGAAGCGGCATGCGCCTTTGCGCCGCTGCACATGCCGCCGGCACTCGCAGTTATTCGTTTTGCGCAGGAGCATTTTCCGGGCTTGCCGCAGGCGGCGTGTTTTGACACAAGTTTTCATGCTCAATTGCCGCCGCGCGCACGCACGCTGCCGATTGCCAAGAAGTGGCAGGTACTGGGCCTGCGACGCTATGGGTTCCACGGCCTGTCATGCGAGTCGATCGTGCGTCACCTCGGAGGCAATGTTCCGCAGCGACTCGTGATCGCGCATCTTGGCAACGGCGCAAGTGTCACGGCCGTGAGGGAGGGTTTATCGGTCGACACCAGCATGGGATTGACTCCCACGGGCGGTGTCATCATGGGTACGCGCAGCGGCGACCTTGATCCGGGCGTATTGATTTATCTGCTGCGGGAGAAGAAGTTCAACGCGGACATGCTCGAAGAGCTCGTTGATCACCAATCTGGCCTGCTCGGCATCTCAGGGTTCAATAGCGATATGCGGCGCTTGCACGATGCAGCGACGTCAAACCCAGACGCGGCGCTCGCCATCGACATGTTCTGCTATTCGGTGCGCAAACAGATCGCGGCGATGATCGCGGCCCTTGAGGGGGTCGATCTCATCGTCTTTACGGGGGGCATTGGCGAGCACGACCATGAAGTTCGCGACTCGATCTGCCGTGGTCTCTCGTTCGTTGGCGTGCACCTCGATGCCGCCCGCAACCGCGCTGCAGAACATACGATCAGCGCTGCAGAATCGCGCTTAGCTGTGTACATCATGCCTTCACAGGAGGACGCGGAGATCGCGCGGCACACGTGGCATCTGACTTCCCAGAGCAGTCGTTCTTGAAGCGTGCGCCGATTTCGGCGCGGTGCTGACACAAGCACTGTCTCGCGCGAGTCAACTGATAAGTGGCTAGGCTAGCCTCACGTCGGGTGCGCTGCGTCGGGTGACTTCGCCGCACCCCATTTCCAATTGCGAACCTCCGGCATGTCCTGACCGAACTCATCGATGTAGCGCTTGTGTTCGATCAGCTTGTTCTGCAAGCGTTGCTTGATATAAACGCCTTTGCTGCCGATTTTCGGCACGCGATCGATGACATCCATGACAAGGTGAAAGCGATCCAAGTCATTGAGGACGGTCATGTCAAAGGGCGTCGTGATCGTGCCTTCCTCCTTGTAGCCGCGTACGTGGAGATTGGCGTGATTGGTGCGTCGGTAGGTGAGCCGATGAATGAGCCACGGATAGGCATGAAAGGCGAAGATAATCGGTTTGTCTTTCGTGAATAACGAATCAAAGTCTGGGTCGCTCAAGCCGTGCGGATGTTCGGATTGGGGCTGTAGTTTCATGAGATCGACGACATTGATCACCCTGATCCTCAGATCGGGCAGTTGCGTGTGCAGGATCGAAACGGCCGCCAGCGTCTCAAGCGTCGGCACATCACCCGCGCAGGCCATCACGACATCAGGTTCGGCTTCCTGGTCATTGCTCGCCCATTGCCAAATGCCAATGCCTTCGGTGCAGTGAGTCACGGCTGCGTCCATTGCGAGCCACTGCGGCGCCGGATGCTTGCCGGCAATGACGACGTTGACGTAGTGGCGACTGCGCAGGCAGTGATCCATCACTGACAGCAAGCAATTGGCATCCGGCGGCAGGTACACCCGTACGACCTCGGCCTTCTTGTTGACGACGTGATCGATGAAGCCAGGATCCTGGTGCGTAAAGCCGTTGTGGTCCTGCCGCCAGACGTGCGAGGCCAACAGGTAGTTGAGGGACGCAATCTTGCGGCGCCAAGGCAGACCCAAGGACACTTTCAGCCACTTGGCGTGCTGGTTGAACATCGAATCCACGATGTGCACGAAGGCTTCGTAGCAATTGAAGAGCCCATGACGGCCGGTCAGCAGATATCCCTCGAGCCAACCCTCGCATTGATGCTCGCTCAATACCTCCATGACTTGACCACTCGATGCCAGAAATTCGTCATTCTTCTCCACCGCAGCGTTCCATTGTCGATTGGTCACCTCAAAGACCGCTTCCAGACCGTTCGACAAGGTTTCGTCGGGGCCGAAGAGCCGAAAGTTACGCTGCGCTGCGTTCAATTTGGCAACGTCGCGTAGGAAGCGCCCGAGGATGTGAGTGTCGCCCGGTCCGCCGACGCCGGGAGAATCGACGCTGAGTGCGTAGCTGCGAAAATCCGGCAGGCGCAGGTCGCGTAATAGCAGGCCGCCATTGGCATTCGGATTCGCGCCCATGCGCCGCTCGCCCGTTGGCGCGAGGCGCGCAAGCTCGGGCAACAGGCGCCCCTCGGCATCAAAGAGCTCGGCTGGACGATAGCTTTTGAGCCAATTCTCAAGCAGCGGCAGGTGTGCAGGATTTGCTGCCGAGACCGACAGCGGCACTTGATGCGAGCGGAAGGTTCCCTCGATCTGCACACCATCAATGGTCTTGGGCCCTGTCCATCCCTTAGGGGATTTCAATACGATCATCGGCCAGCGCGGGCGCGCCGCGGTGCCGTTGGCGCGCGCGCTGCGTTGGATCTGTTTTATCTGCGTGATGACCGCATCAAGTGCCGCGGCCATCGCCTCATGCATTTTCTCCGGCTCGT
>DATCBZ010000184.1:0-10753 GCA_036511555.1 Steroidobacteraceae bacterium | reverse complement strand
CGATGAAAGCCGCTGCTTCAATGTGGGAATCCGAGGTGTTGCCGCAGGCGCGCCCGACAAGCGCCACTAGGAGCGGACGCAGGCGCTTGCCACCGCCGGTGACGATATGTTCTGCGACCTGGTCGACCAGCACCACGCTGCTCTTCAAGCGCGCCCGGACTACGGCGTTGACGGCGCTGATGTCGCTTTGGACGAGGGCGCGGATTGCATCTAAGTTCATGGGTAGAAGTGTATCCGGAGTCTGGGCACTCTGGCCGATGCCGGTTTGACCCTATGTGGGCCGCTCAGTAGAATGCGCGGCCTTTCGTCCGCTGGTCCTCAGCTCCAGGAATCTCACCATGTACGCGGTCATCGCCACCGGCGGCAAGCAATATCGGGTCACCCAAGACGGGGTTCTGCGCGTCGAAAAGCTCGATGCCGAGCCGGGCGCTACCGTTGAATTCGGCGAGGTTTTGCTGGTCGGCGAAGGCGCCGACGTCAAGCTCGGCGTTCCGCACCTTAAGGGTGGGAAAGTGAGCGCCACAGTGATTCGCCACGGCAAGGGCAACAAGGTATCGATCGTCAAGTTCCGGCGCCGCAAGCATTACCTGCGTCGCAAAGGCCATCGTCAGATGTTCACCGAAGTGAAGGTCACCGCGATCAGCGCGGGCTGAGCCGCGCACAGTTGAGGATTTCGTAGCATGGCGCATAAGAAAGCAGGCGGTAGCACGCGAAACGGTCGCGATTCCCATTCCAAGCGGCTGGGTGTCAAGCGCTTCGGCGGTGAGCAGGTACTGGCCGGGAATATCATCATTCGCCAGCGCGGCACGCCCGTGAAGGCCGGTGCCAACGTCGGCGTCGGCGTCGATCACACCCTGTTCGCCAAAGTCAGCGGGCGCGTGCAATTTAAGAAGTCCGGCGCCGAGCAGCGCCTGTACGTCAGCATTCTTCCCGAGGCGAGCTGAACAGGCGCGCCCGCTCATCCCGCAGCCTTTCGACCCCGGCCCTGCCGGGGTTTTCGTCTTAAGCCATGAAATTCGTCGACGAAGCGCGCATGAAGGTCCAAGCCGGCAACGGCGGCCGCGGCAGCACGAGCTTCCGACGCGAAAAATTCGTCCCGCTGGGTGGGCCTGACGGTGGCGATGGCGGGCATGGCGGCAGTGTGTACCTGCGCGCGGCGCCAGGGATCAATACGCTTGCAGATTTTCGGATCCAAAGGACCTTCAAGGCCGAGGTCGGGGAATACGGCTCCAGCAACGGCTGCACCGGACGCGGCGGCAAGGATCTCTACATAGCCGTCCCGATTGGCACAGTGATACGCGATCTTGAGACACAAGAAACCCTCGGCGATCTCACGCGCGAGGGCGGGGAGCTACTGGTCGCACGCGGTGGCAAAGGCGGCTGGGGCAATACACGCTTCAAATCGAGCACCAACCGTTCTCCCAGACAATTCGGGCCGGGCTTACCGGGCGAAAAGCGCGCGCTTGAGCTTGAGCTTAAACTGATCGCCGATGTGGGATTGCTGGGGCTACCCAATGCCGGCAAGTCGACGTTGATCCGCGCCGTTTCCGCCGCGCGTCCAAAGGTGGCCGGCTACCCCTTTACGACCCTGCATCCGAATCTGGGTGTCGTCTCCGTAGGCGACCACAGAAGCTTTGTCATGGCCGATATTCCCGGGCTCATCGAGGGCGCGGCCGAGGGCGCGGGACTCGGATTGCGCTTCCTCAGGCACCTGCAGCGCACGCGCCTGCTGCTGCATCTTGTCGATATTTCCCCACCCGATCCGGATGCGGACCCGGTGCGCGATGCGCGGGCGATCGTGAAGGAGCTCAAGAAGTTCGATCCGCAGCTTGCCGCAAAGCCACGCTGGCTCGTGCTCAATAAGCGCGATCTGATGCTGGACGAGGAGGCCGAGGAGCGCGCCCGTTCGATCCTGCGGCGCTTAAGATTTAAGGGTCCGAACTATCTCATCTCCGGCGCCACCGGACGGGGTACCCGGGAGCTGTCGGCTGCGGTGATGAACTTCCTCGAGGAGCGCGCGCGCGATGAGCGCGAAAAAGTCTAGGCCTTCGCCTGCATCTGTCGGATGCGCGCGGCGAGCCGGCTCTTGTGCCGCGCCGCCTTGTTGCGATGGACAATTTTCTTCGTGACGAGCGTGTCGATGGCCGGCACCGCCTCCGCGTAGCTGGTACGTGCGGACTCCTGATTGCCGCTGGCAATTGCCGCCAGCACTTTGCGCAGCGCTGAGCGCATGCGTGAGCGCAACGCGATGTTGCGCACGCGGTGCTTCTGCGCCTGGCGCGCAGCTTTTTCCGCAGATTTCGTGTTAGCCACAGTGAACCATCCCGTTAAAGAGCGCGGTAGTCTGGGCAGCGACCTCCGCCTTGTCAACGCTGGCGATGCCCTGACCTCATGGGTGCTGCGGTATAGTTTCGCAGCTTCGGTGCGAGGGTGCCCGTGGAGCTTATTCGAGGCCTTGAGAATCTGCGCCCGCATCACCGGGGCTGTGCCGTGACCGTGGGCGGTTTCGACGGCCTGCATTTGGGTCATCAAGCGCTCATTCGGCGCCTGCAGGGCGAGGCGCAGCGTCTGGGGCGACCGACGATGTTCGTAAGTTTCGAGCCGCTGCCGCGCGAGTACCTCTCGCCGCAGACGCCGCCGGCACGGCTGACGAGCCTGCGCGAGCGCTGGCATCTTCTTAAAGGAATGCAGATTGCGAATGTTCTGGTGCTGCGCTTCGGTGAGACTTTGCGGCGTCTGTCGGGCGAAGAGTTCGCGCAGCTCCTGGCGCGCGAGCTGGCGGCCGTGTCGGTCGTTGTCGGCCATGATTTCAGGTTCGGCCGAAACGGCGAGATGAGCGCCGCAGAACTTGCCGCCGGCAAAGCGCGCTACGGCTACGCGGTCGATGTGATGGAGCCCATGATCGTCGACGGCGAGCGCGTCAGCAGCAGCGGAGTGCGGGACGCTTTGGGACGGGGTGATTTTGCACAGGCCGAGCGCTGGCTCGGCCGGCCGTATTCAATGATTGGCCGCGTCATACACGGCAGTCACCTCGGCCGCGAGTTGGGCTTTGCCACGGCAAATATCCGGCTGCACCGCAAGCGTGCGCCGATTGCCGGGATTTTTGCGGTGCGCATCAAAGGCGCGGCCGGCAGGACGCTGCCGGGAGTTGCAAGCCTGGGTACGCGCCCGACCGTGGGCGGCACCGAGCCGCTGCTCGAGGCGCACGTGTTCGATTTTGCGGGCGATCTTTACGGGCGTGAGATCGAAGTGGAGTTCGTCGCGAAGCTGCGCGAAGAGGAGCACTTTGCGGATCTGGCGACCCTGACACGGCAGATGCACATCGACGCAGGTGAAGCGCGGCACATTTTGGAGTGTTGAGTCGAGCGATGGACTATAAGCAGACAATCAATCTTCCGCAGACGCCGTTTCCCATGAAGGCGGATCTTGCGCGTCGCGAGCCCATCACGCTTGCGTACTGGGATGAGCTTGGTATCTACGGCCGCCAGCGCGAGGTTGCGCGCGGCCGGCCGCGCTTCGTACTGCACGACGGTCCGCCGTATGCGAACGGCGTCATCCATATCGGCCATGCGGTCAATAAGATCCTGAAAGACATGGTTGTAAAGTCGCGCTTCCTCGATGGCTACGACACCCCCTACGTACCGGGCTGGGACTGTCACGGCCTGCCGATTGAATTGCAGATCGAAAAAAAGTACGGCCGGCCGGGACAGAAGCTGAACCCAACTGAATTCAGGGCCGCCTGCCGCAAATTTGCCGAGGAGCAGATCGAGACGCAGCGTGTCGATTTCAAACGCCTGGGCGTGCTGGGCGATTGGGATCATCCCTATCGCACCATGGATCCGGCGTATGAGGCGCAGCAGCTGCGCGCCTTTGGCCAGGTCTTGCACAACGGCCATGTGTACCGCGGCGTCAAGCCCGTGCACTGGTGTCTTGACTGCCGCTCGGCGCTCGCCGAGGCGGAAGTCGAGTACGAAGAGCGCACCTCCCCTGCGATCGATGTGGCCTTTGCGCTCGTCGGCGAGGATCGCGAGAAACTGCGACAGATATTTGATCTCGACATGCTGCCGGCGGGACCGGTGTATGCGGTGATCTGGACGACGACGCCTTGGACGCTGCCGGCCAATGAGGCTCTGAGCGTGCATCCGGATTATCTGTATTCGCTGGTCGAGACGAACCGCGGCAGTTTGCTGCTGGCAACGGACCTGCGCGAGCGCGTTGCGGCATATGTCGTAAAGGGCATCACCCGCAAAGACCCCATCGACGCGGATCCCACCAGCGCCTACGGCAGCGCGCTCGAGGGGCTTCGTTTCCATCACCCGTTCTACGAGCGCATCGTGCCGATTGTGCTCGGCGAGCATGTCACGCTCGATGCCGGCACCGGCATCGTGCACACCGCCCCTGCGCACGGTCTGGATGACTTCACGGTCGGTAAGCGCTACGGCCTGCGGGTCGAAAGTCCAGTCGGCAATGACGGCCGCTTCGTCCGCGAGACGCCGCTGTTTGGCGGCGAGCACGTCTGGGATGCCAACGCGCACGTCATAACGGTGCTGGAGGAGAAGGACAGGCTCTTCAAATACGAGCCGCTGCAGCATAGCTATCCGCACTGCTGGCGCCACAAAACGGCGCTCATCTTTCGCGCGACGCCGCAATGGTTCATCAGCATGGATGCGAAGAGGCTGCGCGAGAATGCGCTGCGCGACATCAAAGAAGTCACCTGGACACCCGCGTGGGGCGAGCAGCGCATCGCCGGCATGATCGAGAATCGTCCCGATTGGTGTATCTCCCGGCAGCGCACTTGGGGCGTGCCGATACCGCTGTTCGTGCATCAGGTAACCGGCGAGCGCCACCCGCGCACGCTCGAGCTCATCACCGCCGCGGCGCTCCTGGTGGAACGCGGTGGCGTGGAAGCTTGGTTCGAGCTTGATGCGAAGGAGCTATTGGGAGAGGACGCGGAGCATTACGCCAAGGTCACTGACGTGATGGATGTGTGGGCGGACTCGGGGCTGTCATTCGAATGCGTCGGGACGTTGCGGCCTGAGCTGAAGGCGCCGGTCGATCTGTATCTCGAGGGCTCCGATCAGCATCGTGGCTGGTTCCACAGCTCGCTCCTCATGTCCGAGGCGATGTACGAGCGGGCTCCCTATCGCGGTGTACTGACGCACGGCTTTGCTGTGGATGAAAAGGGCCGCAAGATGTCAAAGTCGGTCGGCAACGTCATCGCGCCGCAAAAGGTGATCCAGACCATGGGCGCTGATGTGCTGCGTCTATGGGTTGCTGCGACCGACTACGCGAACGAGATGAGCGTCTCGGATGAAATCCTGAAGCGCATGGCGGACTCCTATCGGCGCATGCGCAACACCGTGCGTTTTCTCCTCGGTAACCTGCACGGCTTTGATCCGCATAAGCATGCCGTCAGTGCGCACGATCTCGTGGCGCTTGATGCCTATGTGATCGCGCGCACGCGCGCATTACAGGAAGAGATCATTGCAGCCTACCGCAGTTACTCCTTTCACTCGATCTACCAGAAGGTGCATAACTTCTGCGTAGTGGATTTGGGCGGCTTTTACCTCGACATCCTGAAGGACCGTTTGTACACGACGCCGGCGCTGAGTCATGCGCGCCGCTCGGCGCAGACCGCGATGTTTCAGATCGCCGAGTGCATCGTACGCTGGCTTGCACCGATTCTGTCCTTCACCGCGGAGGAGATCTGGCGCGAGCTGCCCGGTGCGCGTGTGGAATCCGTGTTCCTTACGACTTGGCATACGCTGCCTGAAGTGCCGGAGACCGCGCTCAATTGGCCCGCGCTGATCGCTCTGCGTGCCCAGGTGACGCGCAAGCTCGAAGAGCTGCGCGACAATGGCGCGATCGGCTCCTCGCTCGATGCAGAAGTCACCGTGACGGCCTCGCCTGCGACCTATCGAACGCTGGCGGGTTTGGGCGCCGAACTGCGCTTTCTGCTCATCACCTCTGAAGCGCATCTTTACGAGGGCGCCTCCGGCAGCGAAGAGGTCGTCAGCGTCAAACCGTCCGAGCTTCGCAAATGCGTGCGCTGCTGGCATCACCGGGCGGACGTCGGCGCCCGTCCCGAGCACCCGGAACTGTGCGGCCGCTGTGTCACGAACCTCGAGCTGCCGGGCGAACGGCGGCAGTTCGCATGAAAGAGGCGAACGGATGGCGCTGGCTGCCGGTCACGGCGTGCGTGATTGCGGCGGACCAGTTCACGAAGCTCTTGGTCGTACGCCACGTTGCGCTCTACAGCAGCATCAAAGTGCTGCCGGTACTCGACATCAGCCTGCGCTACAACAAAGGTGCCGCCTTCAGCTTCCTCGAAGGCGCGTCCGGCTGGCAGCGCTGGTTTTTTACGGCGCTCGCGCTTGGCGTCTCCGCCGCCATCGTGATCTGGATGCGGCGCCTGCGCTCGGGCGCGCAGTGGCTTCTGTCCTTGAGTCTGGCGCTCATTCTCGCCGGCGCGCTCGGCAACGTGATCGACCGTCTGCGTTTGGGTCATGTGATCGATTTCATCGTCGCCCATTGGCATCGAGCGGAATTTCCGGCATTCAATGTGGCCGACTCCTCCATTACCGTCGGCGCGGCGCTCCTCTTGTTGGATGCGTTGCTCGACGGCAAGCGTACTGCGAGGCAAACCTGATGCAAATACTGCTCGCCAATCCACGCGGCTTCTGCGCCGGCGTCGACCGCGCCATCGATATCGTTGAGCGCGCACTGCAGCTGTTTGGCGCGCCGATCTATGTGCGCCACGAAGTGGTACATAACTTCCATGTCGTCGAGCGCCTGCGCGGTTTGGGTGCGGTGTTTGTCGAGGAGCTGAACGATGTGCCGCACGGCGCGACCGTGATTTTTTCGGCCCACGGCGTGTCGCGCGCGGTGGTCGACGCCGCCGCAACCCGCGGCCTTAAAGTGTTCGATGCCACCTGTCCCCTCGTCACCAAGGTGCACATGGAAGTGCAGCGCTACGCCAGCGAGGGACGCGATGTGATTCTGATCGGGCATGCCGGACATCCGGAGGTTGAGGGCACGATGGGGCGCTTCGATCCTTCATTCGGCGGGCAGATGCATCTGGTGGAAAGCGTCGCTGATGTGGAACGCCTGGCCGTACGCGACGTATCGCGCCTTGCCTTCGTCACCCAGACGACGCTGTCGGTGGATGACACGACACAGATCGTCGCGGCCTTGAAGGCGCGCTTCACCGACCTTGCCACGCCGCGGCGCGAGGATATCTGTTACGCAACCCAGAACCGCCAGGACGCGGTCAAAAAGCTGCTTGATGACTGCGATTTGCTGCTGGTCGTCGGGTCTCGCACCAGCTCCAATTCCAATCGCTTGCGCGAACTTGCCGATCGCGCCGGAATTCCCGGTTACCTCATTGATGGGCCCGAGGACCTCGATCGGGAATGGTTTGTCGGCAAGCAATCGGTGGGAGTCACCGCCGGCGCATCAGCTCCTGAGATCAAGGTGCAGGAGGTGATCGAACGGCTCAAAACCTGGGGCGGGGAGGTGTCGCGCGAAGTCGCGGGGCGCGAGGAGACCGTATATTTTTCGCTGCCGCGGGAGCTGCGGCGCTAGCGAGCTGCGTACAGAGACTTCTTCAGACGCCAGCGCTTGTGCGACCAGGGCCAATCGGAAGGCGCGGCGCGGATCTGGGCTTCCACGCGCTGCGCGTAGCGCTCAGTCAGCTCCCCTGCCGCCAGGGTTTCCCCGCCGGCGGCAAGCAGCGTGAATTCCATGCGGTACTGGCCGCGCGTCGTGCGCCGCATGGCGGCGAAGAACACCGGATAGCGCGTCGCGCGCGCGATCTCCTCGGTCCCCAGAAAGAAGGCCGTGTCGCGGTTCAGAAACCGCGTCCAATATTTGTGCTCGCTTTTGGTCGGCTCCTGGTCGGCGATCATGCAGATGGCGCGCGGCAACTTGCGCCGCTGCAGAATGTCGGGCAGCAGTGCGTTGGCGGGCACGAGGCGGCTGCCAAAGCGGCCGCGCAAGGTGAACATTTCGCGCTCGGCCCAGGGATTGACGAGCGGCTTATAGGCCGCATCAAGCGGGTAGCCGAGCTCCAATGACAGCGCGAGCTGAAACCACTCCCAGTTACACTGGTGCGCCGCGACGATCAGCACCGGCGAGCCGGCGGCCAGCGGTGCGCGCACGAGCTCAATATTGTCGATGCTGACGCGCGCGGCAAGCTTTGCAGCGGGCAGGCTTGCGGCCTTGACGATCTCAACCAGCACCTGCGCAAAGCCGTGGTAATAGCCGCGCATGACGCTGCGCAGTGCCGCCTCATCGAACTGCGGGAATGCGATGCGCAAATTCTCGCGTACGACCTTTTCGCGATACGGAAAAAATCTGAAAGTGAGCCAGCCGGTAAGCGACGCCAGCGCATAGAGCGCAGGCAGCGGCACTGCGGCAGCAAGTCGCAGCCACCAGACCGGTCGGCGCATCTACCCGACCGCGTGCGGTTTGACCGTCGCGGCTTTCGTGGCGCGCGGAGCAAGGAGGCCCGAGACCCTCGGGCCTACCCAGCGCTCGATATCATCGACGACGGTAAATGCCGCCGGCACGATGACGAGCGTCAGTAGGGTCGAAGTCAAAAGACCGCCGATGACCGCGACCGCCATCGGGGCGCGAAACGAGGAGTCGCCATGGATGCCGATCGCAACAGGCAGCATGCCCGCGATCATAGCAATGGTCGTCATGACGATGGGGCGGGCGCGCTTGTGGCCAGATTCCATGAGCGCGCTCAGCCGATCGGTGCCGGCGCGCATCTCCTCGATGGCAAAGTCGACCAGCAGGATGGAATTCTTGGCCACGATGCCCATCAGCATCAGAAAGCCGATCACGACCGGCAGCGACACCGGCATCTGACAGATCATCAAGGCGACGGCCGCACCGCCCACCGACAAAGGCAGCGCCGAGAGAATCGTCAGCGGTTGGAAGACACGCGCGAATAGCAGCACGAGGACTGCAAATACCATCAGTACGCCGGTCGCCATGGCGACCGAGAAGTTCGTGAACAGCTCCTGCATCACCTCGACATCGCCGACTTCAACCAGATGTACGCCCTGGGGAAGATTCTTCATCGTCGGCAGCGCGCGGATCGCCTGCATCGCGGTGCCGAGCTCCGCACCGTTCAAGTCCGCCTCCATCGACACACGCCGGCTCTGGTTGTAGCGGCGCACTTTCGTCGGCCCCTCGCCGAAGCTGAGGTCGGCCACCGATTTCAACGGCACCGTTTGGCCCGAAGCGGTCGGCACCGGCAGGTTCTCAAGCGTCGCAAGGTCGTTCCTGGAGTGCTCAACGAGACTGACGCGGATCGGAATCTGGCGGTCGGCGAGTGAGAACTTCGCCACATTCTGCGGAATGTCACCCAGGGTTGCGATCAGCACGGTCTGGCTGATGCTTTGCACCGTGACGCCAAGCTGCGCTGCCATGTCGAGCCGCGGCCGAATGACGATTTCCGGCCGCGGCAGATCGCCGTTGATGCGCGGATCGCGCAGTATCGGCAAGGTGCGCATTTCGGACACGATCTGCGCTGCGGTACGCCCCACCAGCGCGCCGTCATCGCCCGTCAAGTACAAGGTAATGTCGCGGCCGCTGCCGCCGTTGCCGCCGCTGCTTTGAAAGTCGATACGCGCATCGGGAATCTTTTTCAGATCCCCAATCATGTGCTGCTCGAACTGGCGCGAAGTAAGCTTGCGGTCCTCCCTGGGCACGAGCGATATATAGAGCACGGCGTTGCGCACTTCGCCTGCGATGCTGTCGCCTTCACCGATCGCTTCGACAACGTCGGTGACTTCGGGCTGGCGCATGAGAATGGCCGCGGCTTGCGCCGATATGGCCGCGGTGTCCTCGAGGCGCACTCCGGGCGGCAGCTCAATATTGAGCTGCGAATTGTTGCCGTTGGGCTGCGGCACGAAGGTCGTCGGCAGCATGCCAAAAGCGACAATGGAGAGTGCAAAGAAGAGGGTGCCAAAGGCGAGCGTCTTCCAGCGATTGCCGATGCACCAGCGCAGGGTCTGCAAATACAGCGCCATCACCGGCCCGTCGTGATGCACCTTGATGCTGTCGGAGTGCAACGAATAGGCCGCAAGCACCGGCGTGATGAGCCGCGCGACTAGCAGCGAGAAGAATACTGCAGCCGCGACCGTCAGGCCAAACTGCATGAAGAATTGTCCGGTGATGCCGCCCATGAAGCTCACCGGCAGGAACACCGCAATGATGGTCGCCGAGCAGGCGACCACCGCAAGCCCAATCTCATCGGCGGCATCGAACGCTGCCTGAAAGCCGCTCTTGCCCATGCGCATGTGCCGCACAATGTTCTCGATCTCAACGATGGCATCGTCGACCAGCACGCCGGCGACCAGTGACAGCGCGAGCAGGCTTATCTGGTTGAGCGTGAATCCCATCCATTGCATGAAGGCAAAAGTTGGAATGGCGGAGAGCGGAATCGCGAGCGCCGAGATGGCGGTAGCACGCAGGTCGCGTAGAAAGAACCATACGACCAGCACCGCAAGCAGCGAGCCCTCGATGAGCGCGAGCATCGATGACTCAAACATCTGATAGGTCGCATCGACGGTCGTGAAGATTCGCTTCAGCTTCACGTTCGGGAAGTCCTTGGCGATTTTGTCGAGCTCCTTCTGTATGCCCGCGAGGACCGTGACGTCGGAGGAGCCGCGCGCACGCAGCACGCCGAAGGTGGTCGCCGGGCGGCCGTTGAAGCGGGAAAGCTGGCGCACCTCGGCGA